>JAFLDC010000018.1 GCA_017302775.1 Sphingomonadales bacterium | reverse complement strand
GCAGCTGTATAAAACCCAAGCCCGCCGGTGCCGCGCGGCAGGCTGGAAAGGTGCTCGATCCCCTCGATCACCCGGCCGACGAGTGCAATGTTGCGATCCAGATGACGCGGGGCGTGGCCGATTACCACGTAAAGCTCGGCCCCGGTGCCCGTATTCGGAGAGAGATCGCGGCCGACGCCGACCATGCCGTAGCAGTGAACGGGCCAGGCTGCCGGTGGATTGGGATCGGGCAGCCCAGACTTTCGAATATTGTCGATCGCGATCGGCATTCCGTTCACAAAGGTATATCCGCGGCCCCGCCAATAGGGGTCGGCCAGCAGATCAGGCTTGTGATCGATAATCATGTGACTGAGACGGAAGAGCGATGGGTCGTTCGTAATGTAATCGCTTTCCGGAATAACCGTCAGCCCGGACGGCAAGGCCCTGGCCTTGGCCTTGTCCTCCGCATCCGCATCGCCCCATTGCACGACATAATTGTCCTGGACCCGGTTGATCGACAGCCCATCCCAGAACCGCGCTGCCGCCAGCTTGCGGATGTTGCCCACCCAGCCCCGACTGAACGGCGCGGGCATCAGCTGGATCACCACCCGGCGCGGCTTGCCCTTTGCGTCGGGGGCAAGGTCCATCACCAGCAGATCGCTGGCCGGGATCGCCACCCAGTCGCGCTTGGGGGACTGCGCGACGATCTCGCCAGGGGCCAGCGGGCTCGGCCGGGTTTTGCCTGCGGCCTGCGCGGCAGAGGCCTGGGCCAGTGCGACCGGGCTTTGAAGGATCAGGGCCCCGGCAATCAGGGCGGCGAGCGGGCGGTAGATCGTGCGCATCGCGGCATCTTGCCACCACGCTGGCGCTGGGGAAAGGGTGCGCGGCACTTTCCTACAGCGCTGCGATCTGCGAAGATCGCGCACCCGCCGTGTCCGATCGTCGCGGCGGCAACGAAGATTCACGCCGGTGGCAACCTTCGCGGGCGAAAGTTTACACCCTGCGGGGACAAAATGTTCGATCGCTATGATATTATCTATTTAAATCAATTTATTACGAGGCGATATCGGAGGAAAATCACTGAATTTCACATGACGTTGGCCGTGAATTCAGGCCATGTCTTCTAACGCCTCGATATCGGCATCGGACAGTCCGAAATGGTGGCCGATCTCGTGAATCAGCACATGCGCCACCAGGTGTTCGAGCGTTTCATCCCCGCGCGCGATCCACTCGTCCAGAATGGCGGCGCGGAACAGCCGGATCCGGTCGGGCATGGTCCCGCTTGGCGCGGAATGCCGCTCCCCCACCGGTACGCCTTCGTAAATCCCGGTAAGCATGAAGCGATCGGCAATACCCATGGCGGCAAGCGTCTCTGCGTCGGCAAAATCTTCGATCAGCACGGCCACGCCGTCAAGGTGCGTCCGAAACGCTGCCGGCAACCGCGTCAGCGCATCAAGCGCCAGCGCTTCGATTTCAGCGAGGCTGGGCGCGGTTCCGAACGGACGGGTCATGCGCCCCAGCATAGCTGATGGCCGCTCCGCCGCAACGCTTGCGCTGCCCCCGCGCAGCGGCTAGGGCGCGCCTTCCAGGTGGTTTGGATCAAACGTCTGATTCCCATGTCGTGCTTCGCCCGACCCGATTCAGACATCGTGCGGAGCGGTGGCCGAGTGGTCGAAGGCGCTCGCCTGGAAAGTGAGTATACGTCAAAAGCGTATCGAGGGTTCGAATCCCTCCCGCTCCGCCACCTATGTCATCCCAGGAAAGCCCGGCTAGTCTCTGAAAGCCGCAGAATTCTGCGATTTTTCGGTCTTGATCGCGCTTGCTATGTTCTTATATTGTTCTCAATGATCTCCCCAGATCCGGCTTGGAGTGTGGGGGAGATTGAGGGGGCGGAACAGGATGATCGATCATGGGCCGGCTCACGCCACTGCAGATTCGAAACCTCAAGGAACCCGGGCGCTACAGTGACGGCGACGGCCTGTATCTGGAGCGGACGGGACAGAACAAAGGCAACTGGCAGCTCCGCGCTACTGTGAACGGCAGACGGCGAGATATTGGTCTGGGTTCTCTGGCTCTGGTCTCGTTGAAGGAAGCCCGCGATGCGGCCTTCGAACTGCGCCGCGATATCCAGCGCGGGATCGATCCCGTGGCCGAGCGCAAGCGGCGCAAGCTGGAGATTCTGACGTTCAAGGCCGCGGCGCTGCGGGTTCATGCGGAACAAAAGGCAAGCTGGAAGAACGGCAAGCACCAGGACCAGTGGATCACCACGCTGGAGAACTATGCCTTCCCCTTGTTGGGCAATCGCCTCGTCAACGACATTGAAGGCCCACTGATCCGCGAAGTGCTGCTGCCGATCTGGCTGGACAAACCGGAGACCGCCCGGCGGGTCAAGCAGCGGATCGGCGTGGTTCTCGATTGGGCCTATGCCAGCGGCATGCGGCCCACTGAAGCGCCGATGCGTTCGGTCAACCGGGTGCTGCCAAGGCAGCCCAAGAAAGACGGGCATTTCGCTGCTATGCCCTATGATTCAGTGCCCTTATTCTTGACCCATCTGCATGCCCGATTGAGCGTGCCGAGGCTGGCCCTAGAGTTCCTGATCCTGACCGCGGCAAGGTCCGGAGAGGTACGCGGCGCCGCGTGGAACGAGATCGATTTGGAAGCAAAACTCTGGACCATCCCAGCTTCCAGAATGAAGGTGGCCAAGGAACATGTCGTACCCCTCTCTGTGGCCGCGATCGACGTACTGGAGCGCGCCAGGCAGTACCATGCCCCGTGCGGCAACCTGCTCTTCCCGGGACGCGATGTGCGTCGTCCACTGTCCGACATGACCCTGCTCAAGATCCTGCGTTGCGCCGACATTCCCTACACGGTGCACGGCTTCCGCTCAGCGTTTCGCGACTGGGCAGCAGAGCAGACCAGCTACCCGGGAGAGGTCGCTGAAGCGGCCCTGGCGCACACTGTCGCCAACAAGGTCGAGGCCGCCTATCGGCGCACCAACTACCTCGACATGCGCCGCGTCATGATGGCCGACTGGGCCATTTACTGTACCAGCCAGAACTGCTGATGGTGATGACAACAGTGCCGAACCATGGTCTTCGAGGCATGTCGCGCGAGTATATGCCCTGCGCTCGATGCAATTTGCGACAATTCATTCAGATTCGAAAATAAAGACGCAATTTCAGATACATGACTACGAGACGATTTCGTTTGCAAATTGTACTTTGCCGTCAAATCGTTTGGACACCAGGCTCAAAATTCCAACCAAATTCATGTTTTCAAATGAGTAATTCAAGCAGTGGCACTGCGTACGGTGTGCCTGAATCTGTTCCCAACTTGGACCCGTATTGTTCTAGAAATTGCCGCTCGTGTTTTCCGGGAAAATGAGCCTCAATCCCGCAGGATACCTAGCCCATTTGGCGCTTGAGTGGAACCCCCAGCGGTCTTCAAATTGTACCGATGTTCCGCTTCACGGAAGCAAATAGCCATTTTGGGCGCGCGAACTCCGCTTTGCGGAGGGCGCTCATTTTCACGCATTCGCGACGGCTTCGAAAGGGCTGATTAGCACGCGAAAGGCCCGGATCAGCAGATGCCGATCCAGGCCTTTGACGGAGGATATCCGGCGTCTGCGGCGCTACTTGGCGCGCCGCTTCTTGGGCTCTTCCGAGGTCGCTTTCTTGGCCTTGGCGAGAAAGTCGACCTGCTCGGCGATGATCTCACAGCCGTAACGAGTCTCGCCTGCGTTGTCGGTCCAGCGGGTGCAGTGGATCCGTCCAGTGACCATGACCATCGGGCCCTTGGTGACGTGCTCGGCGACGCATTTGCCGATGCCGTTGAAGCAGGTGATCCGGTGCCATTCGGTCTCGGTCTGGCGGTTGCCTTCGCCGTCCTTGAAGCTGCGGGTTGTAGCGAGAGAGATGCTGGTAATTGCGGCGCCTGACGGGGCGGTGCGAACTTCCGGAGTGTTGCCGACAAAACCGACGAGAGTGACGGTGTTCTTCATGGTTCTGACCTTTCGACGCTGTTCTTCCGTCCAAGGGACCGTCCCTTTGACTGAGCCCCGAAGAGGCCGGGCACGGACAGGTCTGCACCGAACGAAGTGAGGGAAACGTCGCTCACAGGAGTGGTGCGGGCAGCCGACCGGAGGGCGGCAACACGGTCCGCATGAGCGCGCGTTGCATGGCCTGGCCGGGTTTGGTCAGGGGCGTGGATTAGTCATGAATGGGGATGTGTTCTTGGACTGATCAGGTTTCGATTTGGAGCTCTGCAAAGAACTTGAGGATCAGTTTGCCGCGTTGCTTGGCAATGATCCCTGTGCTTTACCCTGTTTCCGATGAGGGAACCTGCTGAAATCGATAAATTCATCGCCGACTGGCGCGATACGGGCGGGTCGGAACTCGCCAATACGCAGAGTTTCATCAACGGTCTGTGCCATCTGCTGGGCGTCGAAGCGCCCGCCGGCAGCCGCACTGACGATGTGCACAACCATTACGTGTTCGAACGCCGCGTGTTTCAGGACAATGGCGATGGCACGCAGAGCTTTGGCCGGATCGATTGCTACAAGCGCGATTGCTTCATCCTTGAGGCCAAGCAAGGCAGCGAGGCGGACCGGGCGGCGGCGGACAAGGGCGAGGACGATCTCGACATTTTCGGGCAGACTGCCAGCGCCCGCGTCAAGCGCGGCACCGCCCGGCGCGGCACGCCGAGCTGGGCCAAGGCGATGGATGCCGCCAAAGGCCAGGCCGAACGCTATGCCAAGGCACTGCCCGCCAAGCATGGCTGGCCGCCATTCCTGCTGGTGGCGGATATCGGCTATTGCATCGAGGTCTACGCCGATTTCACCGGCACCGGAAAGGCCTATGCCCAGTTCCCCGATCGGGCGCGCTACCGGATCATGCTGGAGGACTTGCGCGACGCGGATGTGCGTGATCGGCTCCGCGCGATCTGGACCGATCCCAAAAGCCTCGACCCCACCGCCCGCGCCGCGCGCGTAACGCGCGAAATCGCCGATCTGCTTGCCACTGTGGCCAGGCGGATCGAGAAGCGCGGCTACAATGCCGAGACGACCAGCGGCTTCCTGATGCGGGTGCTGTTCACGATGTTTGCCGAGGACAGCGGGCTGATCCCGGAACGCAGCTTCACCACGCTGCTAAAGAACCAGCGCGCCCATCCAGAGCATCTGGAACACCAGCTCTCCGCGCTATGGGCGGCGATGGACAAGGGCGAATTCTCGCCCGCGCTGGGCGTGCCGCTGAAAAAGTTCAACGGTTACCTGTTCAAGGAACGCACCGCGATCCCGCTTGAAGCCGAAGAGCTGGAAGTGCTGATCAAGGCGGGCGAGCACATCTGGACCGAGGTCGAACCGGCGATCTTCGGCACCCTGCTCGAACGCGCGCTTAATCCGAAGGAGCGGGCCAAGCTGGGCGCGCATTACACCCCGCGCGCCTATGTCGAACGGCTGATCGGGCCGACCATTATGGAGCCGCTGCGGACCGACTGGAACGGGGTGCGGGTTGCCGCCGGGCAGTTGATCGACGAGGGCAAGGCGGATGAGGCGCGGGCCTTCGTCGAGGCGTTCCACGCCCGGCTGGCGCAGACCAAAGTGCTCGATCCCGCGTGCGGCACCGGCAACTTCCTCTATGTCGCCATGGCGCGGATGAAGGAACTTGAAGGCGAAGTGCTCGAATACCTCCTGCAGCTGGGCGACGATCAATACGTGGCCGAGCTGACCGGCCACACCATCACACCCGAAAACTTCCTGGGCATCGAAATCAACCCGCACGCCGCCGCGATTGCGCAGCTGGTGCTGTGGATTGGTTACTTGCAATGGCACTTCAAGGTAAACGGCGCCGACCGCGCCCCGCCCGAACCGATCCTGCGCGATGTGAAGACGATCGAGAACCGCGATGCGCTGATCGATTATGACGACAAGGTGCTGGAACTGGACGAGGCAGGAAGGCCGGTCAGCCGGTGGGATGGCGAGACGATGAAGCTGCATCCCGTCACCGGCAAGCCCGTGCCGGACGAGGACGCGCGGGTGGAAGTGTGGCGCTATGTGAAGCCGCGCGCGGCCAAGTGGCCGAAGGCCGATTTCATTGTCGGGAACCCGCCGTTCCACGGTGCCAGGACGGTCAGGGCTACCAATCCTATTGGCTATATTGAAGCAGTTCGGCAGGTCTACGACGATGTGCCTGAGAATGCGGACTTCGTGATGTTCTGGTGGCACAAGGCAGCGATTGCGATTACGAACTCCAAAGCAGTCCGCTTGGGCTTCATTACCACGAAGAGCATCACACAATCGTTTTCCCGGGCGGTTATGGCCAGTCACATGGTCGACAAGCGACGAGTGTCGCTCGTCTTTGCGATTCCAAACCACCCGTGGATCGATGAAGCGGACGGTGCTGACGTGCGTGTGGCGTTCACAGTCGCTGCTTTCGGCAAGCAAACGGGGCGCAAACTCGAAGTCGTGGCCGAGCGACCGATTGCTGACGGGGCGTTCGAAGTTGATTTCGCCGAAGCTCATGGGCTTATCAGTCCCAGCCTCAGAACGGAGGTAGACCTCCAAGAGGCGAAAGCACTTCGAGCGAATGCTGATATCTCGTCCGTGGGCTTCCAGCTGACGGGGAAGGGCTTCGTGATTGGCGGCGAGCTAGTCTCGACCCTAAGTGAGGCAGAGCGACGCTCGATTGTTTTCTCCCTGCTCGGCGCGCGAGAAATCGTTCAAACCCGCCTTCACCGGCATGTCATCGACGTTTGTGAAATTGCGAGCGAGGCTGACTTGAGGAGAGCCTCTCCAACGATTTATCAGCACCTTGTGAATTCCGTGAAGCCAGAGCGCGATGTGAATGCGAGGAAGTCTGTTCGCGAGAGATGGTGGGTATACGGCGAAGCACGAAACACATTTCGACCTGCCCTAAAAGGACTGAAGAGCCAGATCGTCACCCCCCTTACCGCCAAGCATCGAGTGTTCGTGGTTGAACCGGTATCTACGCGTGCCGATAGCACGTGTGTGTGCATCGCGCTGGACGACAACTACAATCTCGGCATTCTCAGCAGTCGAACCCACCTCGTTTGGGCGCTCGCAAACGGGGGCAGACTAGGTGTGGGTGACGACCCACGTTATTTGAAGGGCGAATGCTTCGATCCCTTCCCATTCCCCGCCGACGTCCCCGAACCGCTCAAGGCCAGGATCCGCGCCGAGGCCGAGGCGCTCGATGCGTTGCGCAAGCGGGTGCTGGAGAGCCAAGAGGACCTGACCCTCACCAAGCTCTACAATGTGCTCGAAACCCTGCGCGCAGGCCGCGTGCTGACCGAGGTGGAGCGTGATATCCACGACCGGGGCCTCGTCACCCTGATCCGCCAGCACCACGACGCGATCGATGGTCTGGTGGACGAGGCCTATGGCTGGCCTGCGGACCTGTCCGACGAGGAAATTCTCACCCGCCTCGTCGCGCTCAACAAGGAACGCGCAGCAGAGGAGGCGAGGGGGCTGATCCGCTGGCTGCGCCCCGAATACCAGGCGCCGGAATACCAGGCCCCGGTCACCCAGACGCTCGACCTGGGCGAGGCAGTGCCGGTCCTGCCCGACAACGTGATCCCCTGGCCCGGTTCGCTCCCCGAACAGGTCAGCGCGGTGCAAGCCGTTCTCTCCGCCGCCGCCGCCCCGCTCGCTCCGCAGGACGTCGCCCGCGCCTTCAAAGGCAAACGCGCCGCGACCGTCCGCCCGGTGCTCGATGCGCTGGCCGGCATCGGCATGGCGCGGCGGCTGAATGACGGGAGGTACGCGGCTTGAGCGAGAGCGGCGCCTTGCCAATGCGCCACCAGCGAATTGGCGCAATCAGCAATGCCCACGCTGGCCGCGAGTTTGAACAGGCTGCGCAGGAATTCTTCCATGCCGCTGGGTTGGGGCTTGAATTCAATTTTCCCGCCGAAATCGGGCACGAGCGCAAAAAGGTTCACCGGTTTGACCTTGGTAGCGGAAACCCGCCTGTGCTGGTTGAGTGTAAGTCCTACGCGTGGACTTCCAGCGGAAACACGCCAAGTGCCAAGCTTCGCTCGCTCAATGAAGCACTGCTGCATTTCATTCTCGCACCTGAAGGCTATCGCAAAATCCTTCTTGTACAGGAGAGTGTCCGGGAAGGCCGGGAAGAAACTCTGGCCCAGTATTACCTGCGCACCCAAGGTCACCTTGTACCGGCGGACGTGGAACTTTGGGAGTTGAACCCTCAGTCGATGTTAGGGCGGCGCCTGGAACCCTCCATTGAAGGCGCCACACACACGACATTGGCGGCGGACGCGACAGCTGAAGGAAATTCAATGCCCGCAACTGCTGATTTCCGAGAAGCGATTCGCAAGAAGCTGCGCCTCGCGGAGCTGGGCAACGCTGCATTTCTCGATATCAATTCCGGCGAACTCCATCGTGAAGTTGGAGGATACCCCGGCCCCAATGCCGCGATGCCAAGCTGCTGCAATGCCATGTATGCTGAGCAGAAGGCCACTGATTCAATCCTCACCCAGCCCCCCAAAGGCAAAGGTGCATCACTGACGATCCGTTACAAGCTTCCAAGGTAAGGGCGGCCATGAGCGACATCAAACTCTACCGCATGGCCCAGGGCGGCGTCAGCGAGCTGGCGGGAGGCGCGGTGGCGCTGGAAAAGTCGCTCCAGAACCTGTTCGAGGCCAATCTTGAAACGCTGCTCGGCGTGCGCTTCCTCGCCAGCGAGTTCGCCACCAATGAAGGCGGCCGCATGGACAGTCTGGGTATCGACGAGAACAACAGCCCGGTGGTGATCGAATACAAGCGATCATCGAACGAGAACGTGATCAACCAAGGGCTCTACTACCTCGACTGGCTGATGGGGCACCGCAAGGATTTCGAATGGCTGGTGCTGGAAAAACTCGGGCCAGAGGCGGCCAAGCAGGTCGATTGGTCCGGCCCGCGGCTGATCTGTGTCGCCGGCGATTTCGGCAAGTATGATGAGCACGCGGTCAAGCAGATGAACCGCAATATCGCGCTGATCCGCTATCGCAAGTTCGAGGGCGATCTGCTGTTGCTCGAACAGCTCACCTCCGCCAGCGCCAAGGCTACGACATCATCGCCCGCGCCCGTCAGCAACGGGGCGAGCGGCGGCAAGCCCAACTACAAGACGATCGAGGCGCAAATGGCCGAAGCGCCGCAGCCGCTGCTCGATCTCTATCATCTGTTATCGGACTACATGTTGGCGCTGGGCGATGATGTAGAGGCCAAAACCACTGCCTATTACATCGCCTTCCGCCGCATCAAGAACTTCGCCAGCTTGGAATTCCGCAACCAGGCAAAGAAGCTGTTGGTGTTCGTGAAGGTCAATCCCGACATGGTTACACTGGAGCCAGGCTTCACCCGCGACGTTCGAGGGATTGGCCACTTCGGCACCGGCGATCTGGAGATCACGATCCAGAGCGCGAGCGATTTCGAGAAGGCCAAGCCGCTGCTGGATCAATCCTATTCCGCGTCGTGAAGGCGCAACCTTCGATCAGCAGGCTTGCAATATCCCGAGGTGAGCTGCTTCAGGGCCGTCATCACCCAAGTTGTTCAATCGCTTTGGCGGGGAAGTGGGATTATTGCCGATCACGATAATCGCAAGGATGCCAATCGCTTTCCGCGGCTGACTGATCGGTAGGCCTTCCGTAGCACCAGTTCAGCTTTTCGAGTTTAGCGCTCAACGCTTCACGGATCGGGCACCATTTGTTGATGGTCGCTTCCTCACTCGAACCTCGGCAGAGCGTATTGGCACCGGCCCAATCACCAAGCAATTCTTGTAGACCGGGTGGCTGGCTGCGATAGGCCCGCATCATGTCGCGCTTAGCCTCATTGTAATAGTCCGCATTTGTGGGGTCGGGAGCCGCCGCCTTCGGCACCGGAGGATCAATGTTCTTGCTCGGCGTGGGGGATGGTGTCGCGGCGGAATTGCTCGCTGTGGGTACAGCAGAGGAAGTGTCTGGAGGCGTAGAGGAATAATCTGCCGCCGGAGCATCCGTGCCTTGTTGGCGCGTTACAAAGCCAAGCACAGCCACGGTGGCCGCAACCACCCCCATTATTCCTACAAGGGTTGAGATATTGCTCTTTCGGCTACCCGCCAAGACCTTGGCTTTTTCGCGCTCGTATTCATCTGGCGAAAGGGCACCGCTTGTTCGAAGGGAGTTCAGGCGCTCCAATTTGTCTAAGTCCGTCACGATGCCCCCTCGAAGGAATTTTTTTGAGCATTACATTCTAAGGAATGCTGCTGCCAATCGCGAAAATCGACTCGGCGGATGGTTCAAGAGCGTCGCTATTGCTGGGACTCTTGCCTGGCAGCATGGTTCCGTGAAGACATTCGCGCTACCAACTTCATTGCGTTAATAGACTCAGCACCAATATGGCTCGATAAGCTGCCTATGCCACATTCTGAACACGGCAGGTTGGCCACAAAATATGTTGTCGATGATTTGCCCGGTGCGCGGCAGATCGGGAGCCGGCTATATAGTATACTCGCCAGCATCGACACAGGATCCCCAGTTAGCCAGCTGGCTCGTGACTACCTTTTGGCGAACGGCCTGTGCTGCCTGCATGCGCTAATTGAGGGCCGAACTGATTTGGAGGAATTCAAGCGGGAGGCCGCCATTGAGCGCACGCACCGCATGGAGTTGGCTGAGATAGCTGCACGAAACGCGGCCACGGATGAGGCTAAGCGCAAAGCTGAACGCGCGGCCGCCAGTGCGGCAATATTCGCTGATCCTGCTTACAAGCGCAGGCAGGAGGCCAAGCAGCTGCGACGAATATTCAACTTGGGATACATTAAGGCGGAGCACTACCCGCGTGTCCTGGGCTTGCTGCGGGCTCTTGAACAGGGGCAAAGGCTGCGGCCAGAGGACGTCGTTTGGCTCCAAACGGATGCCGAAGACTGTTGGACTGATGCGGTTGCTGCGACCTACCATTTGATTGAGGCTGAGGCCCTAACTGAGGCTTGGCGCGTAACTCGCGATCCATGGGCTGCCGTCAACGCAAGCAGCCATTGGCGTAAGTGCAGACAGCCGGAGTTTTCGTTACGATTGACCGAGGAAGCGCTGGCCGCAGATGCAGCAACAGCCCCAAAGGTGCGCTCGGCCTTGGCTACAACGCGTGGCGGTGCACTCAGAGACGTCGGTCGCCAAGCCGAGGCCAAGACGCTGGGCGAGCAGGCGCACGCGCTCACGCCAAAGGACTACCGGCCCTGCACGCTCCTTGGGGCCGTTCACATCGAATTGGGCGACCTCATTGCTGGGCATGAGTGGTTCAAGAAGGCTGAGCAGCTGGGGGCTGCAAAGACTATAGTCGACCATGACATCAGAGCGTTACTTGCTCACATGTCCGAAGCGGAGAGATTTCGCGTACGAGGGTTTCTGCTTGAGCAGGATCCCGAGCGCTTTGCCTGGCTACGAGCCAATCGCCGTCCAGAGCAAAGAGGTCCCAGGTCGGCATGATTATCGTGCCTGATGACCCTGGCGAAGTATCGCCCCTCCAGTACTTGAAGGCCAATGTTACCAGGGTCTTCGACGGCGATGGTTTTATGGCAGATGTTTGGAATCCAATGCGCGATGCCTGGGTCGGAGGCATTCCATTTCGGTTCGCGTTCATTGATGCGCCCGAAATGGGTCAGCCTCACGGAGAGGATGCACGGGATTTTTTGGCCGCGCTCATCGTTGGCAAGACCTTGAGGCTTGATCCCATTGGCAAAGAATCGAGCGGCTACTTGCCGGTCGATTCCTACAAGCGGCTGCTATGCATGGGCTACCTAACTGAGCAGATGGAAGCAGGGCCAGTTGCGTACTACCTTAATGGAGAGTGCTACACCGGGACGGCTCGGACACCGCGCCCGGTAACACGCAACATTGAACTAGAAATGCTTGTGAACGGTTGGGCTTGGAAGCTGGAGCAGTACGCGTTCGAACGTGAAGACGAGTACGCTGCAGCTCAGCAGGATGCACGGAGGAATCGAATGGGTATTTGGGCATCAGATAACCCTGAACCACCGTGGCGGTTCAAACGGCGTCAACAGCAGGAAAAGCGACGCTCTCAAGGCCAAGGACGCCTCATTTGAGGTGTCGGCGCAATCGCTGACAGTGCCTACACTCCTGAGGCTTCACTTGACCGTCGAAACCGACCATTCATTCAAGCGGCCAGTTATGGCAGTAATTGAGCCTACTAACGACCGTCGGCTTTGGAGCGGCAGATGGGCGCAAGCGGACGTTACGTCCGGACGCCCGTTGAGGCTGCACACCATGTTGCATCCACTCAGCGCACGCTACTCTGGCGGTCAGGTTCAGTTTTCTGACATACTGCTCTTATCAGCTTCCAAGCAATCTTCGGCAGAAGGTGCAAAAAATGATAGATGTCCCGCGCACCGGCGCCGTGTTGATTCATCCCAGCGGCGACTACATGGGCAACATTCTCTGGCCAGGTGTGTTGCCCGCGGAGCAGCGCGAAGCGCTGCCTGCGGCAATCTCCGCGATCTCCGCGCAGGGCTATTGGGCAAGCCCCTTTCCGGAAGGCGATGGCGTCACCTTCCAGCACAACAGCGAGACGTCTTATGATCCTGACGCCGCCCCCACCGATTTCCGGGCCGCCTTCACCTTTCTCGATCTAGACGTGCTCGATCCCGGTGAGGGGCAGGCACGCGCGCTGGCGCGGCTCGCGGGCGACCGGAAGATCACCTGCACCTGCCTCGTGCCAGTCGAAGGCCTGCGCCTCGAAGCGCCGTTCGATCTCGGCGAGACGCGCTTTCATGCGCGCGTCAACGGCGATGGTAATCGCCTTGCCGACCATGCCTGGCGCGAGCTGTGTGATGTGCCCGGCGCAGACGTGGACCCGAGCTGGACGCCCAGCGCGCGGGCGAGCGGCACGACCGAGCTGTTCGCCCATCCCTTGATCGAGCGGAAGATCGAGGTTCCACTGTCGGCTTTCTACGAGGCTGACGCCTCGTTCGACAGCCAGTCGGCCCTGCTGCGGCTAGTCATGGAGGAGGCCGATCACGCGCTCGACCCGATCCGTTTCGACCACTGTCACTATAGCAGGCTCCATTATCTGCCCGCAAAGGCTGGCTGGATCGGTGAGACGGGGCTTGCCTATGTGATGCCCGAAGGTCGCGCGCCGAGATCCCGTTACCTCCAAGGCAAGCCCTATGTCCTGCGGGTCTCGAACACCTGGTTGGGCCTGGAAGTCGACGACGGCGGCCTGTCCTGGGCCGAGCCGCTTGCCACCATGATCGTCGATAACCGAGCAGGCGACGAGATCACGCTGGCGCTCAAGGCCGCGCTGCGCGCCTTCAACCGGGCTTTCTATTTGGTCGAGCTCGAGGCCTCGTTCCTGCACCTCGTCTATGCGATCGACGCGCTGTGCGAGCCGGGCAGGCTGACCGGCGATCGCCATCGCCTGTGGATCAGCGCGTTTGGGTCTGGCGGTGACGCGGCGCGGTTCGCGACCCTGCTGGTGGACTTCGACCGCCACTATGGCGTGCGCAACCGTATCGTCCATGAAGGAGCGACCTTCGCCGGCCTCGGTCTCGTCGGCGAGGAGCAGTGCCAGTTCATGCTGGGTGTACTCAGTGCGTGCATCTTGGTCTTCGTCCGCGAGGGGTTCGCCACCCGCCGCGCGGCGGCCGATTTCGCCTTAAATATCCTGACCTCGCCGACGATCGCGCCGCATATAGCCGCAATGGCATCCCCGCAATTCAGATTGCCACTCACCGCCGATAAGCGCTTCACCGAGCATATGCAGCCATGACCGACAGGGCCGAACAAGGGGAATCGCCGGCAGAACCGGGGCTTGCCGAGAGGCTGCAGCGGATCGACCGGTTGGAGAGCGAGCTGACGCGCAAGGGCGCAGGCGCCCTCGGCGAGAGTTCAAACCTCGGCCATGCCGATTTTTTCATTTTTGGTGCGCTGCGCCGGACGCTGGCGCAGGCGCGCGGCTTTCGTGATCTTATTTCCGCGCGGAATTTCCCTTGCGCGGCCGCCATTCTGCGCCTCCAGATCGACACTGCGATGCGGGTCAATGCGCTGTCGCTGGTCGACGATCCGGACGCGACCTGCAAGGCGGTCCTAGACGGAGAGCAATTCAACCGCCTGAAGGATCGCGACGGGAAGAAGATGTCAGACGCCTATCTGCGGGAGAAGCTGGCCGCGAGCCACCCGTGGATCAGCCCCGTTTATGAGCAAACCTCCGATTTCATCCATCTGTCGGGGCGCCATTTCGAGGTGTCGATCGCCCGCACCGATGAGGCGACGCGGATGGCCTATTTTCAGCTGAGCGGGCACGATCCGCAGCGTCCGGACGAGGCCTATTTCGACGCGGTCGACACCTTCTTCGAGGCGACGAGGCTGGCAGGCATGTTGATGCTCGCGTTCCTGATGGCACGGCATCAGCCAGAGCAGGTGCTGGCGCCGCCGCCAAAGGACGAGAGCTAGGCAGCCGGCGAAGCCTTGCGCCAGCGCGCGCCATGCGTGGTGCGGCGGTCGAAATGGTAGCCGGCCCATTCGAGATCGCCGTCGAGATGGGCATCGTCGGCAATCATATAGCGGACCGTCAGGCTGTTACCATGCTGGACTAGATATTGCCGGTTGACCATCCGGGCTGCGTCCGCAGGCATAGCCGAATTGGTGAACGCGGGCGGGCCACCGGCGACAATGAAGGCGCCGCAATGGCGGTCGAGCGTCAGCCACCAGGTCCGCAGATTGTTGAAGAAGGCGCCGAAAACGGACTGCCTACCGGGCACCGAAATCAACAGTGTCGGGTTGGTCGAGGTGCGCAGTGGGATCGGTGATTGGCAGACCATCACGTTGATGGCGGCCGCGTCCTCCGGGATGGTGGTGTCCATTGCGCCGGCGCGAAAGAGGGCATGCGCGTTGTCGGCGGCTGCGGCGATCCAGTCGTGCATCTCGCGCTCCTCTTCACTCAGACCGGCATCTAACGCGCCGACCTTGAAGCGCGAGGATTCCGCCTCGATGAAGCGCAGCGTCTCCAGGTTACGCCGCTGGAGGTGACGGGCGAAGCCGTAGATCGCGATCTTGTCCGTCTCGTCGATGCTCGCATAGGCGCCGTCGGCGATCTTCTGCCATGTCGGGCTGTTGGAGAAGGGTGTCTCGATCACCCGATTGATCGGATCTTCGATCGAGCTGGCGACGCCATCCGCGACGAAATCGTGCATCGACTCCTCGTAGCCAATCCGGTCGATGGACTTGCGGTCGGTGACGAGAATGTCTCCGTGCTGTTCGAGGATGCGGACCTTGTTCGGGTCGTCCGGACACGCAAAACGACGCAGGTAGAATTGCGGGACATAGTGATGCCGCTTGGGATGGCCCTCGCTCATTCCTCCACGGTCTCGCGGGACGCCGACGTCTCGGAGGACCGCTCCTTTTCATCAATATCGAAGCCATCGATCGACAGGCCGACGATCATGTTGATGAACGCCTTGGCCTCCGCGATGATTGCCTCGGCCTCCTTGGTGTTGCTGAAGGAGCCCTGGTGGACGACGGCGTTGCGGACCGCATTGATCGTCGCGGCCGACTTGATGAGGGCCTTGGCGGTGGGGCTTGTTTTGGGCGTCGCGAAATAGACGGGCACGAACAGACGCTCGACCTTTAGCGGCAGGCCATTGGCCCAGCGGAGGAACTGGTCGACGATCGCGGCGTCGAACTGCGTTTTTCGCGACCATTCGGTCCGCACCGCGTAATTCGCGGCGATTTCTGCGGCGGTGGCGCAGCGCACGATCGCGGCCGAGGGTTCATCGCGAGTATGAAGCCCTGAAAGCTTGGTCCATTGGGAGTGGAGCTTTTCGAGATCAGTGCGTTCGTTATACGGCTTCTTTGACGTCTTGCGATGCGCATCGCTGTTCGACTTGCTCACGCGCGCCCCCTTAGACTTGTTCCGCTCTTGAACGCCGTACAGTATTACAGCGGCGGTGACGAGGCGATGGTAGTGCGGGACGATTGAGCTCGAATGCAGGTCAGTTGCCGTAGGTCATGGCGACGGCCGCTCCTGCGAGACGCTCTAGGCCACGACGCCGTAGCGTCGGCAGATGGAGGCGCCGGACTATCTCGATCTCTTGCGAGGTGAGGCGGTCGTTAGCGAGCATTTCAGGATGTGAAAGCGCGACATGATGCGCTACATCCGCGCGACCACACGCTTCTGCGGCCTCACGGGCCCGTTGCCGAAGACGGTGACCGATCTACCCTATCGAGCGGAATGAGGCATGTCGGATGAGGATCGCGATGCGGACGAGCGCTACGCAGACCACGACGATCTGCGCTACCGCGACGTAGCCGAAACTGGCCGGGCGGATCTCTACGAAGCGCTGATGATGTTGGCCAGGTTTGACGCCAAATTTCCTTGTCGAGTGCGGGAAATTCTTGGCCCGATATGCGGAAAGATCAGCGCAGCAAATCAGGCAGGTCGTAGAGTAGCTTCAACGCGTCGGACCAGCCGACGTCAGAGAACAGGCGCAGAATTTCAACAAGCGCGGCACGGCGCGTGTCGTCCTCGAAGATCGAACGATGATCGGCGATATAGCGGGTTACCATCCGTACGATGACGGGAGCAGCCAAGCTCTCGTGATGATAGCCTTCATGCGCCGCCGGACCGGTCAGCAACGCATGCAGGGCGTCAAAGACGCCTGGGGCATCACCCGGGATCAGAAACTCGTAGAGTTCGACCAAGTGATGGTGCGTCGAAGGTTCATGCGACGCGGCCAGCAGCGCCAACATAGGACGGTAATCGTCGAGGAACCGGCGCATGGTATCGACCGACATCAGACCAACAACCGCCTCGCGATTTTCGGCATGCGCCCCCGAGCCGAAATAGAGCTGGTTCATCAGGTGACCGATGATCGACTCCGCGGCACGATAGGTAGCGATCGCCGCCTCGCGCGCGTCGCCTTCAACTTGTTCCTGCGTCACTGCGGCATGGCCCGCGGCTGAGGCGGCTGAACATGCCTCCAATATGATCATCGCGGCACGCTGCGATCGATCTGAGAGCCCGACATCGC
>JAFLDC010000179.1 GCA_017302775.1 Sphingomonadales bacterium | reverse complement strand
GGTAAAGGGCCGCTTGGGACTTTCAAAGCGAAAGGCGCTGTCGGCCCCATGGATCGAATCGCTCGGCGGGCTCAACCGATCAAGCCTGACCGCGATCTGACTGACCTGTTCGGTCAGACGCAGCAACGCCAGCCGATCCTCGTCCGACAGTTCGCGCACCCGCAAGTTCGGTACCTTGGCCAGCACCCGGCCCAAGGCCAGCACGCGCTCGGCCCGGCTCGGTTCAATCAGGATTTGCGCCGCCGACTGATCGAGACATCCGAACACATCATCCAGGGCCGCAACCGTGGTAGATACCACCAAATGCGTTCCTGCATGCGCGACCCTGAGATCAAGCCGCGAGAGAGCAGCCAGCCCCGCCCCATCGATCCGAGGGCAATCGAGCAAGACCACTTCCCCCAGCGGCCGTGCGTCCCCGTCGAGCAGCGCCTCGATTCCGGCCGCTTCCGCGATGCGAAATCCCGCCGCTTGCGCATCGTCACGCATCATGGCCCGAACATGTGCCCGATCGGCATAAATCGAAAGCGACAGCGGCATTGGTGCGGTGTCGTTCGCTGGGTACTCATAGGCAACTTGTGACTGAGTCATTCGTTCCGACTCCCGATCTATTGGGAACGGGAATAGAACAAAAAGGGACTATGTCAAGAATGGATGCGGCTCACGGCCTGATTTCAATCGGAGTTCCGTTTGGCACCGCATCCCATAGTGCTTCGATCTCGGCGTTGGATAGGGCGATGCAACCGTCGGTCCAATCCCCCGGCACCCGCGCACCAAGCTCTGCCCCAGGCAGCTGGTTGGGCTGACCGTGGATCATGATCAGCCCGCCGGCGCTCCGCCCGTGGCGCTGTGCGAACGCTTTATGCTCGGCATGGGGATAGTCGATGTGGAGCGAGAGGTGATAGCCGCTATCGGGGTTGCCGAAATCGATCGTGAAGCGTCCCTCGGGCGTGCGTTCATCCCCTTCGAACTGCTTGGGTCCGACCGGTTCATCCCCCAACTGGATACGTTCAATCACGGTCACCGAGCCATCAACGCCAAACAGCGTCATCGTACGCGCCGCCTTTGCGACAAGGATGCGTTCGACTTCGGGGAATACGATCGGCGGTGCAGGCGTCGCTGCCCCGACCAGCAGGAGCGCGGCGAGGCTTACGGAGATGCGGCTGAAAACGCTCATGGTTGGTGCCTGCTTTGCGTACCGGTTCAAGCCGACCCTGCCAGAACACCGTAACCACGCAAAGCGCCGCAGTGTGCGTTTTTGGTGCAGATGCTGAGGCGCCCCACCGGCTTCGGATTGCTTGGGGCGTGCGAAGCCTTCTTGAGCCTGGCGGGCGCTGGCACGCCTATTTGACCTCAATCCGCTCCGTCTTTGCCACACGGCTGTCCACGACCCGGACCAGTTTGCAGGTTACTTTCTGCTCGGCGCACTTACTTGCAACATAAGTGGCCGGATCGACTTCGGGATTTAGCCAGGAGGCCCGGATATACCCGGTCTCGTCGATGTAGAGCGCAACTCTGGAATTGAAAGACCAGCTCGCCGCCTCACACTCTACTTTCGATTCCTTCCTGCATGCATCCAGCACGGCGCGCTTCGCACCCTCTTGATCTTTGGCTCCGCTGACCGACCAGACAGAATTGCGCCAGGGATCAACATCACCTTTGATCCATGCCTGGGCCGTGAACCAGGGCATCCCTTCGGCGTGAGGATCAAAACGGAACTGGGCGCTATAGGCCAGATTGACCCAGCCACCCTTGCGGCATTTGGCCTTTTCTTTCTTGCACTGCGCCGCAACGCGGCCCTCGGCAATCTCGGGCGACGGCCCGGTGGAATAGTAGGTCGCACGATCCGGCGAGCTGGCAAAAGCGACATAAACATCCGGCAGTGCAAGCACCACTTCGCACCCGTTGGGCGAATCCCTTTTACAATCAGCCAGTGCTTTGGCGCGGGCTTCGTCTGCGGAAGCAAAACCGCTGGCAACCCACATGCCGGTATGCCAGCTCCCGGCCGGGACCTGAGCCGCGTTCAGGCCCACCACTGCGCCGTACAACTTCCGCTGATGTTCCCGAGGGCCATAGATCTTTGCGTTCTCGGCAACGCTGCTGCCAACCGGCGCATAGCCGGGTTTGGACCAAACGATATTGATCATGGAACATTGATCGTTCTGCGATTGACAATAGTCACGCGCCTGCTTTTCGGTCTTCCCTTTTCCCGGCCCCGAGGAAGCATAAAGATTGCCAGTAACGCCGCGTGAAATCACGATCGTGCCGTTGACATTTTCCGCCGCGATGGCGCAGCCGCCGCCCATGACCTGATTGCAGGCATTCAGCGCAGCGCGTCTGGCCCGTTCTGGCCCCAGAAATCCGGCGGCAATCCAGGCATCGCTTGAATCTTTGTGCCAAGCTGCGGCGGAGAAGGAATCAATCGCCCGCATCTGTGGCGGGGGCGGCTGATTATACGCAGCTTCTTCCTGCGCTCTCCGGGCGTTTTCATCGTTTTGCCGTGCGGCCTGTTGTTGCTGCTGCTGCTGGCGGCAATCAAATTCAGGCGTTCCGTAACCGCACTGCGCCCGCGCAGGCCCTGGCCACAGCAAAACACCGGCGGCCATGCCAAGGCTGAAAACGAAACCGAACAAGCCAGATCGCGCGACAACCACCCGTAACCACTCCCCTCAGTGCCTGAACATCCTGCGGCCCGATAACACTGCGCACAACCTGAACCGCAAATGTATCAATCGCAGGCTGGCAAGGTCGAACGTCAATCCACGAAGGGATCGCGAACCAGGATCGTATCTTCGCGTTCGGGGCTGGTGCTGACCAGGGCGACTGGCGTTTCAATCAGTTCCTGAACACGCTGGATATATTTGATCGCCTGCGCGGGAAGATCCGCCCACGACCGCGCGCCGGCGGTAGTGTGGCCCTTCCAGCCGGGCATTTCCTCATACACCGGTTCAACTGCGGCCTGATCGGCGGCATGCGCGGGGAAATAGTCCAGCGCCGCCCCGCGCAACTTGTAGCCGGTGCAGATCTTTACCGTTTCGAACCCGTCGAGCACGTCAAGCTTGGTCAGCGCGATACCGGTCACGCCGCTGATCATGCAGCTTTGCCGGGTCAGCACCGCATCGAACCAGCCGCAGCGCCGTTTCCGCCCGGTCACGGTGCCGAATTCGTGGCCACGCTCGCCCAGCATCTGGCCGGTTTCATCCTGCAGTTCCGTGGGAAACGGACCAGAGCCGACCCGCGTAGTATAGGCCTTGACGATACCGAGCACGAAGCCCGGCGCGCTGGGCCCCATCCCTGAACCGCTGGCGGCGGTACCGCTTACCGTGTTGGAACTGGTGACAAACGGATAGGTCCCGTGATCGACATCAAGCAGCACGCCCTGGGCCCCTTCGAACAGGATCCGCTTGCCGCGCTTGCGTGCCTCGCTGAGGGTGCGCCATACCGGCTTCGCGAAAGGCAGGACGTAAGCCGCGATGTCCCATAGGTCATTCAACAGACGCTCGCGGTCAATCGGTGGCTGGCCAAACCCGGCCCGCAATGCGTCGTGGTGCGCGCAGATCCGATCAAGCTGCGGACCAAGATCGTCCAGATGCGCCAGATCACAAACCCGGATCGCGCGCCGGCCCACCTTGTCTTCATAAGCCGGGCCGATCCCACGGCGCGTCGTGCCGATCTTGCCAGCGCCGCTGGCATCTTCACGCAGGGCATCAAGATCGCGATGGAATGGCAGGATCAGTGGTGCATTTTCGGCAATCTGTAGGTTCTGGGGATTAACATCGACACCCTGTCCTTTGAGCTTCGTAACTTCGTCACGAAAGTGCCACGGATCAAGCACCACTCCGTTACCGATAACGCTAAGGGTACCCGTTACGATCCCGCTTGGCAGCAAGCTCAACTTATAGACCTTGTCACCTACTACCAGCGTGTGCCCGGCATTGTGGCCGCCCTGAAACCGCACCACGGCGTCAGCCCGACTGGCCAGCCAGTCGACGATCTTGCCCTTTCCTTCATCGCCCCATTGAGCGCCAATTACCGTAACATTTGCCATGGATACGACCCTACCCCTGCCAGGGTAACCCACGAGCGCCCTTCGACAGGACTCGGCGCAAGGGGCGGATCGGATGAGGCCGCTATGGGCCTGCTGTGCGATGCGGCCCCTAGGGGCTGGCGTGGGGCCGAGTCAAGCCAGCCGCGCGACAAACCGCGACAATTTGCGGCTGGCGGCACAGCCCTGTCTGGCTAGGCTGCCCGTAACAGGGAGTACCCCCATGAACAAAGCGATCATCTTGACCCTGACCGGAGCAGCACTGGTTGCAGGCACTCTGGCCGAAGCGCGCCCCGGTGAGCGCCTGCGCCAACGGCTGGCCCAACGCGGGGCAGATCCGGCGGCAGCTGCTGTGCCCCAGCCTACCCCGAAGCAGACCATGTCCTACGGCAGCGATCGCAAGCAACAGCTCGATTTCTATCCCCCCGCCAATGGTGACCGGCGCGCGCCGCTGATCGTGTTTGTCCACGGCGGCGGATGGAAACGCGGCAGCAAGGACAACGCTGATGGCAACTGGAAAGCGCCACATTATACGGCCAGCAACTATGCCTATGCCTCGATCAATTACCGGCTGGTGCCTGATGCCACGGTCGAACAGCAGGGCGCTGACGTTGCATCAGCGCTGCGATATCTGATCGACAATGCTGCGCGGCTTGGGTTCGATCCCTCACGCATCGTGCTGATGGGGCACAGCGCCGGGGCGCACCTCGTCGCGCTGGTCGGCACTGATGAGCAGTATCTGCGCGGCGCTGGGCTGTCCTTTGCCGCACTCGATGGTGTACTTCCGATCGATGGCGCCTGTTACGACGTAGAAAAACAGATCAACGAAGGCGGCAGCTTCATGCACGACACCTATGTGCAGGCCTTCGGCACCGATCCGGCGCGCCAGCATGCGCTGTCACCAACACTGCAGGCCAAAGCCCCCAATGCGCCCGCGTTTCTGATCATCCACGTCCAGCGCAGGGACGGTGTCGCCCAATCGACTGCCCTGGAGGCCGCGCTGCGCCGGGGCGGCACACGCGTCGAGCGGCGCGAATTCGAAGGACGCGGATTGAAGGGCCATGGCGAAATCAATCGTCAGCTCGGCAATCCGGACTACGCCGCGACGCCGGTGGTGGATGACTGGCTGAAGCGGGTTTTGCGTTAAACCTTCACCGCCTCGGTGCCCTGCAGCATGTGGGTACAGCGCAATGCAGCAGGTGAGCATTCGGCGCAGATCGCCGCCACGGTGCGCCAGCCGATTGCGCGAAGGCGCGCCGCGATGGCCTGATCGTGGCCAAGTGGCAGAAACAGCTTGTCGCGTGGGGCCTCCTTGTCAGCCAGCACATCGATCAGGGCATCGGGGTACAGCGAAAAACCGATCGCCGGTTCATCCAGCCCAAGAATGCGATATGATCCGCCCCGGCCCAGCGCCCCCGATACACCATCGGCATAGATCGTGAAGCCGAACCACGACTGGTATTCAAAGCCATGACGCTCGCTGGGATCAAGCGTCAGGCGCGCTTTGCCGCCAATCCGCGCAGCCACTTCACGCAGCGCCGCGATCCGGCTTGACAGCGTCCCACCCGCGTCAATCGCAGCGAGCCGCTCAATCGCACTGTCGAACGGGCCGATCGCGGTCAGCAACGGCAGATAGGCCTGTCCCCCGGCCTCGACCAAGCCGCCAGCATCCTTGGCATCCAGCTCACGCCGCACCGCCTCGATCCGGTCCTCGGCTAGCGGCAGGGCACTTGCCGCCAGCGTATCAACCAGGTCCGGCAGGGTAAAATCGACGGACAGCCCACTCGCTCCGGCCGCGCTCAACGCCTCGATCGCCGCGACAACGATTTCCCCCGCGGCAGCAACGCTGTCGTTGCCGATCAGCTCGGCTCCCAGCTGAAGTCGTTCACGCGCAGGATCGAGCCCATCGCCCTTGATTGTCACAACCTGGCCAGCATAGCACAGCCGCAGCGGCCGCGCCTTGTCGGCCAGGGCTGTCGCCGCGATCCTTCCGACCTGTACCGTGATGTCGCTGCGCAGCGCCAATGTCCGCAGGC
>JAFLDC010000178.1 GCA_017302775.1 Sphingomonadales bacterium | reverse complement strand
TCAAGCCCACAATCGACGATGCGATAGAAGTCGGCATCGGAAATGGAGCGTACCGCTGACTGGGCTCGCCCCGAGAGCTTGCCCTCATCATTCAGCAAGCCGCGCTCGATCGGCCCGTCGGCATCGTTGAACGGAACCGGGTTGGCGAAGTCGAGATAGGAGTTCGGCTCGATCAGCGCGAGGAACATCCCCGCCGCCTTCGGATCCGGGATGATCAGCTGCACGCGGGCGATGGCAAAGTAGCCGCGCGATCCACGGACCTTGGTGGGCTCGAGATAGAGGATCCAGTCGCCGATGCTGGGCTCGGCGCGGCCGAGATACTGTTTCGGAAACTGATACTGCACCGCCGGACTGTCGTCGTAGATCGAATCCGATCGGTGCATGAAGACGCAATGGGCCATGGCGCGAGCCTAGATCAGCAACGCCACTGTCGCCAGGCCGATCAGTGCTTCACGATGGGTTTGAACCGCACTGGGTTTGCCGGAGGACGGGTTGTTTGATTCCTACGCCGCCATTCTGAGGTTCTCAAGGGCCGCATAGTAGTTCGCCTCCGCCTCGGCTGGCGGGATGTTGCCGATCGGTTCCAGCAGGCGCTGGTGGTTGAACCAATCGACCCATTCGAGGGTCTTGTACTCCACAGCCTCTAACGACTTCCACGGCCCGAGCCGGTAGATGACCTCTGTCTTGAACAGCCCGATCACGCTCTCGGCGAGCGCGTTATCATAGCTGTCGCCGACGCGGCCGACGGAGGGATCGATGCCGGCTTCCGCGAGCCGTTCCGTGTAGCGGATGCTGACGTATTGCGATCCGCGGTCGCTATGGTGGATCAGGCTCTCGGTCGGCCGGCGAGCATGCAGCGCCTGCTCCAGCGCGTCGAGCACGAAGCCCGCCGTCTGCGTGCGGCTAACCCGCCAACCCACGATCCGCCTGGCGAAGACGTCGATGACAAAGGCCACGTAGACCATGCCGCCCCAAGTGCTCACATAGGTGAAGTCGGAGACCCAGAGCTTGTTCGGCGCCGGGGCATGGAACTGCCGGTTGACCAGATCGAACGGGCAGGCTGCGGCTTTATCCGGAACGGTTGTCCGGACCACCTTGCCACGCACGACGCCTTCCAATCCGAGCGCAGCCATCAGCCGGGCCACGCGGTCGCGACCGACCTTGAAGCCTTCCCGGTTGAGCTGGAGCCAGACCTTCTTCGCCCCGTAGACGCCGAAGTTCTTGGCATGGACCCGGATAATCTCCTCCGACAGCCGCTCGTCCTCCTTCGCCCGCGCAGAGCGAAGGCCGGGATCGGCCTTGCGGCGGGCGTGCTCATGCCAGGTGGAGGGGGCGATCCGCAGAACCCTGCACATCGGCAAGAAACTCAGGACCTTGCCCGTAGCTCTCCACATGGGCCTCCATGAAGGAGGTCACTTCCGAAGCGGGCGGTCGAGCTCCGCCTGGGCGAAATACGCGCTCGCCTTGCGCAGGATATCATTGGCCTGCCGGAGTTCGCGGTTCTCGCGCTCCAGCGCCTTCATGCGCTCCGCCATCTCGGTCGGCCCGCTTGCCAGCATCGACCTCGGCCTTCTTCACCCACTCGTTCGGCGTTTGCGCCGTGCAACCAATCTTGGCCGAAATGGACATGATCGCAGCCCATCGGGAGGGGTGCTCATGCTCGTGATCCAAAACCAGCCGGATCGCCCGCTGGCGAACTTCGGGAGAAAACTTGTTCGTCGTCTTGCTCATGATGGCTCATCCTTCTCAGAAGTTGAGCCCTCCGGCAAACCCAGGGCGGTTCAAATGCCGAAACTGGGCATTCAAGCGTGCCTGGAGAACTTCGGGTCGTCCGCTATGCACTGAAAAAGATCCCAGTGAGAGATCGAGTTGGGACCACACCGCAGAGTAATTCGGGTAAGATGCGCAAGCGGAACCACCTTACTTTTTTGGCGGCAGCTTTCGGACATAGACCAGAGCACGGTCGAGCCATTCCCTCAGAGCCTTGTCATCCTCGATCCCCGGTGGGGCGACCATGATGAAGCCCGCCATTGGTCGCCCCGCGCCGAAGCAGCGCGTCGCATGAGGCCGCCCGAGAGCGTCTGCTTCGGCTTCGGCGCCAACGCGCACCATAAGGCCCTTGGCCGAAGAGCAGCAGAGCATGTTGTTGTTGAGCAGGAAGGTGATGCCGCCGAACATGCGTTTTGACGTGACGGGGTTGCCTTCGAGCTTAAGCCGGACTCGCTCCGCGAGGATTTCCTTATCCATGCAGCAATTGCTCCCAGGCCACCGGCTCGTTCACGCGCTGAGGGCGTGACGCCTTGCGAAACGGAAGGCGAGCACCGTCAGAGGGGCGACCATGACCCACTGCACAAGCGTGAAGCCCGTCTCGATCAACAGATAATCCGGCACGGACCGCATCACGTTCTTGGCGGAAACCGCGAGCGTCGTGAAGCTCCAGGACAGGAGCGCGCCGAGAATGCCGTAGGACACAGCAACGGCGAGGAAGCCGCCGGGACGATCCGCGAACGCCTGATCGAACATCCACCCAAACAGAAGCCCCTGTATCAGCATCGACAGGAAGCCGAAGGGGATGATGATGTCCTGCCGGTACATAGCCAGCGCCTTGTAATAGTCGTCGAAGAGGACGAGATGCCAGAAAAAACCCAGCAAAAAAGTCGGCACAACATAGGCGAGCAGGCCGAGCACGAGACGTTTCATGCGAATATCCTTTCAAGTCGGGGTCAGGGCATGGGTCGATCGAGCAACGCGGATAGCCTGCCGAGCGCGCCGCGCCAGCCCTCGGCATGGCGCTGGCAGCTTCCGGGCAGGGACAGCCGTTCATGGCGGATATGCAACTCGCTACCGCCCCGTTCCGCGGAGATCGTCACCGTGACCTCCGAATGGAGCCCGGCATGCTCATCCGGCGGCTCGATATTCCAGGTGAAGACCAGCCTGGACGGTGGTTCGATCGCCAGATAGGCGCCGTTGACGATCATCGTTCCGTGGTCAGGCACGCGATAGGCGTAGCGAAAGGCGCCGCCCTCCCTGAAATCGAAGGCCAGCACGTCGAGCGCGATTTCCGGCGCCGGCGAGAGCCAGCGGCTGACCTGATGAGCGGATGCGAAAGCAGCAAACACCCGCTCCGGCGAAGCGGCCAGCCAGTGCCGGATTTCGGCGACTGTCTCGTCAGTACGGATCATGAGGAGCCTCCGCCAGCATCCGTTCAAGCTGCCCGACCGCGCCCTTCCAGAACTGGTGGTGCCGCTCGATCCATCGCTCTGCCTCGCCCAACGGCTCGGGCCGCAACCGGAACCGGTGAGATCGGCCAACGATCCTGCGTTCGACAAGCCCTGCCTGCTCCAGCACCTTCAGATGTTTTGAGATTGTCGGCTGGGCCGATTTGAACATCCGGCCCAGCTCGCCAGCATTGCATTCGCGCCCCTGATCAAGCGCGCCGATCATCGCCCGGCGCGTGCCGTCTGAGAGAGCATGGAAAGTGAGGTCGAGGTTCGGGACTATTTGCATAGCCATATGGCTATATTAATTAGACGATCCGTGCAAGAGCAAATGACGCGGCGGCAATATGCAGCTCAGCGCCATTGCGGCCGTTTGGCCCAACCACGGCCAACTGCCAGAAGCGGCCACCAGCGCGAGGTCGCTGTTACGGCATCTCCACACAGCAAAGCATTACAGATCAAGCGTCAGCGTACCCTTTGCCCGGGAGACACAGGGTATGAAGCGATTGGCACGCGCACGCGGCTTCAATACCCCATCTCTGTGGAGGGGGGTGCCGCCAACATAGCCGCATTCGCAGCTTCCACACGCTCCATTCTTGCAGGATGAAGCCAAGGAAACTCCTGCCGCGCGTAGCACAGACAACGCTGTCTCTTCCGCCGGCACCTGTAACTCGGCGCCTGACGACGCGAGCCGGATCACAAATGGCTCCGGCACGAAGGTTTCGTCCGGTGGCGCCGCAAACGCCTCGAAATTTACGGCGTCCTCTGGCCAATCCGACGAGAAACGCTCCACCGCCGCCATGAAGCCCGGCGGGCCGCAATAATAGAGCTGCTCCCCAGCCGCTCGCTTGGCGAGCAGCACACCGAGATCGATCCGCGTATCGGGGTCGTCATCGAAGTGGAGGATGACCGAAGCGGGATTCAGCGCCTGTCCGATCTCCGCCAGGAGGGGCGTCACTGATCGGCTGCGCGCGAAGTAATGCAGCGTGAAGGGCTTGCCGGAATCGCTGAGGCTGCGCGCCATCGAAAGGATCGGCGTAATCCCAATTCCGCCCGCGAGCAGGAGATGGCGCTCGCCCTCGGCGAGCGCGAAATGGCTCCTGGGCGCGGATACCGGTAGCCGATCACCAACGCCAAGATTTTCATGAAGCCATGCCGAACCGCCGCGCCCATTCGCCTCGCGTTTTACGCCGACGACGTACCGGGAGTGATCCTTATAGTCGCCCAGCAACGAATATTGTCGTACGAGGCCTGACGGCAGATGCAAATCGATGTGCGCGCCCGGCTGATAGGCCGGCAAGCGTGGCTTCAACGGATGACGGAACGTGATGATCCGTACGTCGCCGGGCTCGGCGCGGATATCTTCAACGTCAAGCTGCATGATGAGACGGGGCGTCGCCATACCTCAACCCTCCAGCGGCTCAATCAGGTCGCCTGGCCGGATTGTACCGCCCTTTTCGATCGTGCAGTTCAGCCCGGATCGGTTGAGCAGCGCGTCGTACAACCGCGGCATGTCCAACAATTCTTCGATGTATTTGCAGGGGAAGTTCAGCCGCCCGCCGAACAGGACCGTTTCGCCGACGCGGAAACGCTTGCCGACCAGATGATTGAGCGGAACGCCGAGCGTCGTCAGGTTACGGCGATGCTCCGACGGATCCAGAGTGATCGCGATACCGGGAATCTTGGGTTCGCCTTGGCGAATCGAATCCAGCACCTCACTCTCGATCAGTGTGACCTCGCGGATATCGGGCTTGGCAGAATATGTTCCGGTGCCGAGAAAATAACGATCGCCCTCAATGCCGCGTCCTGCGACAAGCTTGGCTTCTGCCAGTTCCGCCATCTCATAAGAGGCGGCGAGAGCAATGTGGATATGTAGCAGCGAACCAGACCATTTCATTCTAGGCATCCATTGTTGTCTTAAGGGCAACTTGTTGCCTTAATAGTTAGAGTTCATCCACCCAGCTTGCAAGCGAAATGTTTTGTCGCAACTGATATGGCTGAGCTGAAAGGGAGCGGACGATTTGGCACGGACGAAAAAGACTGCCCTCGCCGGGACGGCCGGGATCGCAGAGGACAGTGGCGCCGTCGCACCGCCCGACGCGGTCTTTGCCCTGCAATTTAAAGCAATGCGCCGCTCGCGACGGCTGACCTTAGATCAGTTGTCGGATTCGACAGGTCTCGACAAAGGATACCTTTCGCGCCTCGAACGCGGGCAGAAAGCGCCATCGATTGCGACGGTTATGAAGCTTGCTCAAGCGTTCGAAGTGCCCGTCTCAGCGTTGTTCGGCGAGACAATCGACGAAGCTTCGATCCATGTTGTCAGGGCCATGGATCGGCCTAGGCTCACGACAGGCGATGCGAGTTTTTTCGCACTTAGCCAAGCATCGCGCAATCCGGTGATGGAGGCCTTCTTGTTTCGTCCGGGTGACGAGTTCAGATCGCGCGGTCAGGTCGACCATGGCGGTATTGAAATGCTCTTCGTTGTCGATGGCCAGATCGAAATACGGTTTTCGGACCGCACGATCGGCATTGCGAAGGGCGACTTTATTCAGTTTCCAGGGCACTTTCCCCATCAGCTTCGGAGCGTTGACGGAATGGCGGTCGTGCTGGTCGTCGTATCGCGGTAGCCTGCATACGGTCTGCTGCGCGCCGCCAACGCGGGTTCTCGCGGCCCTTAGGGAGTTGCCAAATACCGGCCATCCGGCGCGCCCAGAAAATTCAGGGCACATCAGTTCATCACCCTGAGCGAGCGCGAGTTCCCCAACTTTCGCTACGGCAATACCTTCGCCGTCGAGCGGAGCGCCGACTTGGCCAACTTCTGGATCACTGTGTTCAACAGGCACACGCCGGGAAGGCCTTGTTC
>JAFLDC010000177.1 GCA_017302775.1 Sphingomonadales bacterium | reverse complement strand
GCAAGCCCAAGGCAGCCTGATCAGCCTGGCAGACTCATTTGATCTGCCGCGCAAAGCATTGAAGAAATCGCCCACCGGTCTATGATCGGTGGGCCTTTTCTTTTCCGGACGGACTTTTCTGTGCACCAAGCCATCGACATCGAAGCCCTTTGCGCCGAACGCGGCCTGCGGATCACCGAACAGCGCCGTGTCATCGCCAAGGTGCTGTCAGAGGCGACCGACCACCCTGATGTGGAGGCGTTGCACGCGCGCGCATCGGCGATTGATCCCAAGATCTCGATCGCCACGGTCTATCGTACGGTTCGCCTGTTTGAAGAGGCCGGGATTCTTGACCGGCATGATTTCGGCGACGGACGCGCACGCTATGAGGCCGCCCCCGAAGCGCATCACGATCACCTGATCGACGTCGAAACCGGCAAGGTAATCGAATTTGTCGATCCGGAACTGGAAGCGTTGCAGCGCCAGATAGCGGAAAAGCTGGGCTACCGCTTGGTCGATCACCGCATGGAACTGTTCGGCGTGCGGATAGACCGCGCAGACTGATGGCGCTCGCCCTGTCCCTTCCGCGCTCGATTGCGCTGTTTGGCTGGCTACGGATCGCTATTCGGCTGACGGCCATGCTGGCGCTGCTGCTGGCCTGCGTTCCGCTGTATTACCTTCACCGCGGCCTGCGCCTCCACAATCCCTGGCCCCGGGTCTTTCTGGGAGGTGTAGCCTGGATTGCTGGCGTCCGCGTGACCTACCGCGGCGAAAAGGTCCATCGCGGTGCCTTTCTGCTCGTCAACCACGTCAGCTGGATCGACATTCCGGCGCTGGCCGGCGCCACCGGCACCGCTTTTGTCGGGCATGACGGCCTCGCTGCCATGCCGCTGCTCAAGACCCTGTGCGAGATGAACGATACCGTGTTCGTCGCCCGGCACGATCGCACCTCCATCGCCAGCCAGGTTGCCGCAGTCCGCTCGGCGCTCAGCGAAACCGGCGCGCTCGCCATCTTCCCTGAGGGAACAACCAGCGATGGTACGGGATTGCTGCCGTTCAAAAGCTCGCTGATTTCCGCGCTTGAACCGATCCCTGAAGGTATCGCCGTACAACCTGTCGTGCTCGATTACGGCCCTGAAGCCGCGGCAATCGCCTGGATCGGCGAAGAACACGGGCTTGACAACTTCCTGCGCATTCTGGCGCGAGGACGCCCGGTTGATCTGACCGTCCGCTTCCTTGATCCACTACAGGGTGCTGCCTTGGAAAACCGCAAGACCATTGCTGCCGCCGCGCGCGAGGCCATTTTGCGGGCGCTGTCAGCATGATCGCCCGACTTGGCCAGGCTTTAGCGTTGCTGGTAATGTGCTTGCCGTCAGCCGCGATCGCGCAAGAATGGCGCTGCCGCGATACAATCACATTCGCGGGCGGATGGTCCGTGATGGACCAGCTGTACCTGGACCGATCGTCAGCAGAAACCCCGCCGCTGTTTCATGTCAGCACCGCCGGGTTCTATGCAAACTGGTATCCGGTGCTCGCGGCGATCGATGCGCCGTTCACCGCGCCCGGACTGCTGTCATTCGAACTCAAGGTACCAGTCGGCATCGAGCCTGCCACCGGCGAATTTGTTGCCCCCGGCGCAACCGCACTGACTGCGACGGTTACTGCCAGCAATACACGCACTGGCCGCGTCCTGTTTCAGACCAGAGAACCTGCGCTGAACGCGGCCTTGCTTCGTCAGAAGGACTGGACTGTATACCTGAACGATCGCAGCGGGCAGCGCGTTGCCAAAGTCTACTATCGTTTCCCGCTTGGCTTTGACGAGCTGCGTGCATTCCATCTTCGTCACGTTGCATCGATCAAGGCGATGGCCGAAGATCGTGCCGCTCGCTGCGGCGAACAGCCCGACAATAGCGTCATCTTCTAGCGTCAGGATCGGATCGCCGCCAAGCGCCCTCCCCTTTTGGGCGCGCATTGCCTATAGCGCCGCGATGATTCGTCCCGTGTCCCCTCCTCGCACTTACCGCGTCAAAAGCTTCGGCTGCCAGATGAACGTCTATGACGGCGAACGGATGGCAGAGCTGCTGGCCGCAGAGGGAATCACCCCGGCACCAGACGGAGAGGACGCCGATCTGGTCGTACTCAACACCTGCCACATTCGCGAAAAGGCGGCGGAGAAGGTCTATTCCGATATCGGCCGCCTACGCCGTGAAGATGGGACCGCCCCGTTGATCGCGGTGGCCGGCTGCGTCGCCCAGGCCGAGGGTGAGGAGATCATGAAGCGTGCGCCGTCGGTCCGCATGGTGGTCGGCCCTCAGGCCTATCACCGCCTGCCGGCAATGCTGGCCGAAGCTGTTGAAGGCCGCAGCTCGGTCGATACCGATATGCCGGCCGAAACCAAGTTCGATGCCCTGCCGGCCCGACGCAAGGTCGGTCCCAGTGCTTTCCTGACCGTGCAGGAAGGCTGTGACAAGTTCTGCACCTATTGCGTGGTACCCTATACTCGCGGTGCGGAAATATCGCGTCCGTTCAGCGATCTGGAGCGCGAAGCGTACAAGCTGGTCGAAGCCGGCGCGCGCGAGATCACCCTGCTGGGACAGAACGTCAACGCCTGGCGCGATGTCGACGGACGGGGCCTGGAACGGCTGATCGAAGTGCTGGCCGACATTCCCGAGCTGGCCCGGATCCGCTATACCACCAGCCACCCCAACGACATGACCGACGGGCTGATCGCGGCTCACCGCGACGTGACCAAGCTGATGCCGTTTCTGCACTTGCCGGTACAGGCCGGGAATGACCGCGTGCTCAAGGCCATGAACCGCAGCCATACCGCGGCCAGCTATCTCGAAGTGCTGGACAAGGTCCGCGCCGCCCGGCCGGACATTGCTTTGTCAGGGGACTTCATCGTCGGCTTCCCGGGAGAAACCGACGCCGAGTTCGAGGACACCCTGCGGCTGGTTGAACAAGTCGGTTATGCGCAGTGCTTCAGCTTCAAGTATTCGCCGCGCCCCGGCACTCCGGCGGCCACGATGGACGGGCAAGTACCGACGGAGATTATGGACGAACGCCTGCAACGGCTGCAGGCGGCCCTGAACGCCAGCCAGTTGGCCTTCAACCAGGCATCACTGGGTCAGCGCTGTACCGTGCTGGTCGAACGGCACGGCAAGCATGAGGGCCAATGGCTGGGCAAATCACCCTGGCTGCAATCGGTGCATTTTACCGGCGCAGTAGCGATCGGCGATCTGGTTGAAGTCGAGCTGATCCAGGCCGGTGGCAATTCGATGGGTGGGCGGCTGGTTTAGGGGTCTTTCCAACCAATCTGCTTGCGCATCGGTCTGGCCAGCCTAGACTTCCGAATCGAGGGCCATTCCGGCCTGCTGAAGGGATCGCAACACAAGCCCCTATGCCTCGCAAACCTGCCCGCGCCGTTCATGAGACGCTCCCCCGCTCCGCGCAGACCCGTGCCCGGGCCGAGCTTGAGTTCGAAGAAGCCACCATGCTGGGCGCCTTGTTCGGTCAGTTCGACGCCAATCTGGTGTTGATCGAAAACCGGCTTGGCGTGTTCATTTCTGCACGCGGCAACCGGGTCCAGATCGAAGGACCGGAAGACAGTGTGGCCCGCGCCCGTGACGTGCTGAAGGCGCTGCATCAGCGCCTGCTCAAAGGGCAGGACATAGATGCCGGGGCGGTCGAATCGATCATCGTGATGTCCGCCGAACCAACCCTGGAAGGGATCGTCAGCGGCGATGATGGCGCCCCGCCAATCATGATTCGCACCCGTAAGAAGACCATCGTGCCGCGCAGCGCGACCCAGGTCGAATACATGCGCGCACTGGCCGCGAAGGATGTGATCTTCGCGCTTGGTCCGGCCGGCACCGGGAAGACATACGTCGCGGTGGCCCAGGCCGTATCGCAGTTGATCACCGGCAGCGTTCAGCGCCTGATCCTGAGCCGCCCGGCGGTGGAAGCGGGCGAGCGACTGGGCTTTTTGCCTGGCGACATGAAGGAAAAAGTCGATCCCTATCTGCGGCCGCTCTACGACGCGCTCTACGATTGCATGCCGCCCGAACAGGTTGAACGGCGCCTTGCCAGCGGCGAGATCGAGATTGCGCCGATCGCCTTCATGCGCGGGCGGACGCTGGCCGACAGCTTCATCATCCTTGACGAGGCGCAGAATACCACGCGAGAGCAGATGAAGATGTTCCTCACCCGCTTCGGCCAGAACAGCCGGATGGTAATCTGCGGAGATCCCAAGCAGGTCGATATTCCCGGCGGCCCGGCGATGAGCGGGCTCAACGACGCAGTGGGCCGTTTGGACGGGATCGAGGGCATCGCTATAACCCGCTTTACCGTGGGTGACGTGGTGCGCCACCCGATCGTCGGTCGGATCGTCGAAGCCTATGAGGGGCAGGAGGAACAATGATCCTCGGATTGAAGGGCGCGCGATTGAAGCTGGGCCTTGCCGGACTGGGTATTCTTGCGCCGGCCAGCCCCGCTTTGGCCGGGTTCGAATTCGCCAACTGGGGCATGAGCGCGGACCAGCTTGTTGCCGCCAGCAACGGCGCGGCCAGCCCGGTTGAAGAGAAAAAGGACAAGCGGATCCGCAAGCTGCTGCGGCTCGCCACCGGCAAGACGGCCATTGGCGGAATCAATTACACGCTGGATTATTTCTTCGATCCCAAGAGCAAGAAACTGGCCGCGATCAACTTCGTTCCGGCCAAGACGGACTGTGATGCGGCTATCGCCGAACACAAGGCACGACTGGGAACCCCGACCGAACACCGCAAGGAAGCCATCATTCAGGCCGGGAAACCCCCGCTGGTCACGATCGAGTATGAATGGACCGGAGGCACGCCCGGCTCTGACAAGGTCAGCGGGGTCGATGTGTCGGTCACGGAAATGAACATCCGCTATTGCCAGTTCATGCGGCTCGACTGAGCCAGGCCAACGATCAGGGCTTTCGCAAAATTGCGAATTGTTCCTATATTGGCGATGAGCAACCCCTGACCGCCGGAGGAACGCCATCGCGCCTGCCCTGCAACTGCTGAACGCGGTCCCGCGCTGGACGATTGCTGCACCCTTGCTGGGGCTGGCGGCACTGGCGCTTGATCCTTCGGCGTCACTGGCCGTGGCGCTGGCGCTGGGTGCGGTGCTGATTGCGGCGGTAATCGCCGGGGTGCATCATGCCGAAACGATTGCCCATCACGTCGGCGAACCCTTCGGCACGCTGATCCTGGCGGTGGCGGTGACGGTGATCGAAACCGCCCTGATCATTTCAATGATGCTCAGCAATGGCCAAGGCGAGGCTGGACTTGCCCGTGATACCGTGTTTGCCGCGCTGATGATCGTACTCAACGGCATCATCGGTTTATGCCTGCTGGCTGGTGGCAGCAAGCATCATGAGCAGCAGTTCACCCGTTACGGAATGAATGCCGGGCTGGCGATGGTATCGGTGCTGGCCGTGCTGACGCTGGTCTTGCCCAATTACACTACCAGCACGGCGGGCCCGTTCTACACCGACGGGCAACTTGTCTTCGTCGCGGCGGTATCGCTGATCATCTACGCCACCTTCGTGATCGCGCAGACCGTGCGGCACCGCGAATATTTCCTTCATCCCGATGTCGAGAACGAGCGGGCCGTACTGGCTGAAGACTATGCCCCATTGCCGCCCGGCACCATGCTGTTAAGCGGTGTGCTGCTGGTGGCTGCGCTGATCGCCGTGGTGCTGCTGGCCAAGGCGCTGTCTCCGCAGATTACCGCCGCTGTGGACAGCGCCGGAGCGCCGCGGGCAGTGGTTGGAATCATCATCGCCGCGCTGGTCCTCATGCCGGAAAGCCTGGCCGCCTGGCGCGCGGCACGGCGTAACCATCTGCAGACCAGTCTCAACCTGGCGCTGGGTTCGGCCCTGGCCACTATCGGGCTGACCATCCCGGCAGTGACCGTGGTGGTGTTGCTGCTCGACCTGCCGCTGGCGATGGGCCTCTCCCCGGTTTCAACGATATTGCTGATGCTGACCCTGTTCGTCACCTCACTGTCGCTGGGTACGGGACGGACCACGGTGGTTCAAGGCGTGCTTCATCTGACGTTGATGGCGACCTTCCTGTTTACCACGCTGGTTCCCT
>JAFLDC010000176.1 GCA_017302775.1 Sphingomonadales bacterium | reverse complement strand
GCCCAACTGAAAATCGGCGCGGGTCGCGGCGCGAATGCCGTCGATGACCTCCAGGATCAACCGCTTGCGGTTTTCGAACGACCCGCCGTAACGATCCGTCCGCTGGTTGTTCGTGCCATCCAGAAACTGCGCGAGAATATACCCATGCGCGCCATGAATCTCGACCCCGTCAAACCCGGCTTGCTCAGCGCGGACGGCAGCCGCGATAAAATCGTCGCGCAACTGCTCGACTTCGGCGGTGGACAGGGCGCGGGTGCCGGTTTCGGCGTCGGCGAAGGGCCCTTGCGGGGCCTCCCCGATCAGGTCGGCGGGGCTGCGCATACCGGCATGATGAAGCTGCACGGCAGACAGCGCACCGCGCTCGCGCAGCTGTGCGGCAAGTTCGCGCAGCCGCGGCAGGTGGTCGTCTGACCAGATGCCAAGCTGGCCGGGAAAGCCCTGGCCCTGGCGCTGGACATGGGCAGCGGCGGTCATCACCAGGCCAAACCCGCCATCGGCCCGCCGGGTCAGCCAATGAATCTCATCGTCGGAAAGCACGCCGTCAGCCCCGCTTTGCAGGTTGGTCAGCGGCGCCAGCATCAGCCGGTTGGGCAGGGCCGGGCCGCGCGTAAAGCTGAGCGGTTGGTTGCAGGTGGTCATGACGGCAGTCCCCTCGGTTGGATCAGTCAGCGCCAGCTCTTCAGCCACATCCACTGCTGGTAGCTGGGCTTGCCACAGCACAGCGGTGCGGCAGAGATGATCGGATAGAAATGGACGAACAGCGCGGCGCTCAAAGCCAGGCTGGCGGGGGCCAGGCGGCGCCACCGGTCGGATCGCCGCGACAATCCATCCAGCGCCAGCGCCAGCACCGCCATCAGCACGGTGCTGGGCAGCAGATAGTGGTAAAGAAACTGCACCGGCTTGCCGGACAGCGCCCAGAACAGCACGCTGGCCACATAAAGGCACACCAAGGCGAGCAGATCGCCCCGGCGCTCGCGCAGGCCGGCCCACAGTGCCCACCCCAGGGTGGCCAGCCCGGCCAGCATGGTAAAGGGATTGCCGATCAGGACGATGCCGCGCTGGACCCCGTCAAAGTCCTTGTAAAGATACCAGATCGCCCGCCAGTTGCCGACCCATTGATACCATACCGAACGATAGGGGTGGGGCTTCTTGACGCTGTCCTGCAGCATCAGCATGTGTTCGTGCCAGGCGATCGGCGACCAGGGATCGACCGGCCGTTCGATCCAGTGGAAGGCCGGCCAGAAGGTCAGCCAATAGACCGCCAGCGGCACCAGCCCAAGCCACAGGCCCGCTTCGATCAGGCTGATCCCCGGCACCGGTCCGCCCGGTCTGGCCCACAGGAAACTCCGGCCATGGGCGATCAGCTTGCCGGCCAGTATCGCCAGCCCCGGAACGGCGAGCAGCGGCGCAACCGACCACTTTGTGCCCAGCGCCAGTCCCATCAGCACCCCAGCCAGCGCCAGCCGCCAGCGTGCCTGCCCCGGCAGGCGGATCGCCGCGGCCAGCTGCCACCCGGCCAGCATCGCCAGCGCGGCCATGGTCATGTCGAGCATCGCGATCCGGCTGTGGATGAACCAGAAGAAATCGGTGGCGAGCAGCAGCCCGGCGAACAGCGCCGCACGGGCGCTGCCGCTGGCGAACCAGACGATGCGGGTGAAGGCAAAAAGTCCGATCGTGCCGCCCAGCGCCGATGGCACCCGCCAGTACAGCGGCTGATCGCCCAGCCAGCGCAGGGCTGCGGCCAGCACGGTCTTGCCGAACATCGGGTGCTCGGCATTGACCCGCACCCCTTCCAGCAGCTTGCGCGCGGCCGGCACATAGTGGACTTCGTCAAAGTAGATTTCGGCCGGCACGCCCAGCCTGCGCCAGACCAGCGCCAGAAAAGCCAGGGCGATCACCGCGCACCAGGCGGCGGGATCCCGGTCAGTGGTGAAGCGGCCCTGCATTGCTGGCGGGATTATCGGGCCGACCGGCGGGGCGCAAGGCCTTGCCCCCCGTGATTTCGCTGCCTAAAGCCGCAGCACTATGAAACGCACCACTGGCCAGGACCGTTCGATCACTTCCAAATGGCGCCCCGCCACCCGCGCTGTCCGTGCCGGAACCTGGCGCAGTGAACAGGGTGAGACGAGCGAGGCCTTGTTCCTCAATTCCGGCTACTGTTACGACAGCGCCGAATCTGTCGCTGCCCGGTTCCAGGGCGAAGAGGCGGGGATGGTCTATTCGCGGTTCCAGAACCCGACCGTCCAGATGCTGGAAGAGCGCATCGCGATGATCGAAGGGGCAGAGGCGTGCCGCACCCAGGCATCGGGCATGGCGGCGATGACCAGCGCCTTGTTGTGCCAGCTTTCGGCCGGAGATCATATCGTTGCAGGGCGGGCCGCCTTTGGCTCGTGTCGGTGGATCGTCGATAACCTGCTGCCGCGCTTCGGGATCGAAAAGACCATCGTCGATGCGCGCGACAACGCAGCGTGGGAAGCCGCGATCCGGCCCAACACCAAGGTGTTCTTCTTCGAAACTCCGGCCAATCCGACGATGGATGTGGTCGATCTTGAATTTGTCTGCGGTCTGGCCAGGTCCAGGGGGATCTGCACCGTGGTCGACAATGCCTTTGCTACCGCCGCCTTGCAGCGCCCGATCGAATTCGGCGCCGATGTGGTGGCCTATTCGGCGACCAAACTGATGGACGGGCAGGGCCGGGTGATGGTCGGCGCGATCTGTGGCACCGCGCAGTTCATTGACGAAGTGCTGATGCCGTTCCAGCGCAACACCGGGCCGATCGCCGCCCCGTTCAATGCCTGGGTCATGCTCAAGGGGTTGGAAACGCTGCCGCTGCGCGCCTTCAAGCAGAGCGAGAACGCGATGGAAGCAGCACGCTTTCTGGAAAGCCGCGGTGTGGCGATGTTGCATCCCGGCCTGGAAAGCCATCCGCAGCATGTTCTGGCGAAACGCCAGATGGACGCATTCGGCAATATCTTCAGTTTCAATCTGGCCGACCGTGCGCAGGCCTTTGCCATGCTCAATGCGTTTGAGCTGATCGATATTTCGAACAACATCGGCGATGCCAAGAGCCTGGCCTGCCACCCCGCATCGACCACGCATAACAACATGGGCCCCGAAGGCCGCGCCGAGGCTGGCGTGACCGAGGGCATGATCCGGCTGAACGTCGGGTTGGAAGATCCCGCCGATGTGATCGAGGATCTCGATCGCGGGCTGCGCGCCATCGGACTATAGCTTCAGCGGCCGACCCAGCTCGGCCAGACAGGTATTGAGCGCGGCCGCGATCGACAGCGGCGCGCTGATATCCGGCCGGGCGGTAAGCCGGCGCAGTTCGGCTGCTGCCGTCTGCTCGTGCAGGCCCGCAGCGCTGAGCGCCTCCATCATGCGGGCTTCGTCCAGGGTCATCGCCATCGCGCAACACGGCGCAATGCTGATGATGCGGTCAGATGCCTGGGCCAGTTCGACCACGAACGCCCGCAACAGCACCAGCGGGCGGCGAAACCCTGGCCCGAACTGTTCGATCAGCCACAGGCCGGCCTGGGCGTCGCGTATCCCATGCGCGGCCATGCGGCGCAGGCAGCGAAGCACCAGCCGCTGCACGGGATCGTCCGGCATGGCCAGTGGCAATGGGCAGGTGCGGGGTGATGGCGCAGGCATGACGGGTGCTCCGGTTGATTTGCACCGGAGGGTTATCGCTATTGAGAATAAGTCGCAACAAGAGATTTGGTTGAGGGGCCTGCCGGGCTAGCCGCGGTTACCCAGCCGCTTCAGCGCGGGCGAGACTAACGGGATCGTCAGCATGGTGCTGCCAACCGCCGCCAGCAGCAGCGCGGTGAAGGCGCCGCTGGTAATAATCTGCTTGTCCAACAGCACGTTGACGAAAATGATCATGATCAGGGCCTTGGTTTGCAGCAGCCAGCCGATCACCCACGCCTCGCCCTTGCTCCAGCCCAGCAGCTTTCCGGCCAAGCCGACGCCGGCCAGCTTGCCGATCACCATGGCGGTCAGCAACAGCGCGGCTGCGGCGAACGCGGCCCAGCCGCCCATGTCCCAGCTGGTGCGCAGCCCGGTGGACAGGAAGAACACCGGCATGAAGGCCAGCAACACGGTATCGCGAAACCGGTCAATCGCCGCGATCCCGAACCATTTGGCGTCCAGCGCCGCCCCGGCCAGGAACGCCCCGACCATGTAATGCAGGCCCGACCAGTCGGCGAGGTAGCCATTGGCGGCCAGCCAGACCAGCGCGATGTACCACCGATCGCGCTCCGGGATCCGGGCGATCAGCTTGCGCGCCATCACAACGGCAAGCGCGAATCCTGCCAGATAGGCCGCCTGCCGCCCGACCCGTTCCCAATCGAGCAGGATCAGCGCGAGCACGCCCCAGATCATGATGTCATCGAGGCTGGCATAGCGCAGGATGCGCTGGCCCAGGGGGGTGCGCAACACCTCCAGCTTTTGCAGGAACAGGATCAGGATCGGCAAGGCGGTGACGGCGCAGGCCATCCCGACCCCGGCCACGAACTGCCAGCTATTGCCCTTGGCCCCGATCCAGTCGGCCGGACCGCTGACCGCCAGGATCAGCAGCGCCGCACCGGCCCCCAGCAGCAGCGGCACGCCCAGCGCCAGACCTGCGGTCAGCCCGGTTTCGCCGCGCCACTTCCACGCTTCTTCCAGGTCAAGCTCCAATCCGGCGACGAACACAAACAGCATCACCGCCCACCAGGCAATTCCATTCAGCGCCGCGATCACCGGCGGGGCGAACACGGTTTCGTAGTAGCCAGGAAAAGCTGCGCCCAGCACACCCGGTCCCAGCACGATCCCGCCAACGATCTGCACCACTACCAGCGGCGCCCAGTAATCGGTCCGCAGCAAGCGCCACACGGCGTAAGGCGCGGCGAAGATGACGATCAGGGCGATCAGGAACAGCTCGGTCACGGGCAGGGCGCTATGCATGGTGCAGGGTGCTATCACGCCGCACGGTGAAGGCAACCTCTCCACAATCCTATTCGGCCCGTTTGCATCCAGCCCATTGCAGCGGCACCCGCCAATCGCTACCTTCACGGCATGAAGCAATTGTTCGAGCACGCCGCGATCACTGACGGGATAACCGTGCGGGTCGCGGTCAATTACCTGCCTGAGCAATCGCGGCCCAGCACGTCCGGGCAGGACGGCAAGTGGTTCTGGATCTATCATATCCGGCTGGAAAACGGCAGCGATCATACCGTCCAGCTGCTGACCCGGCATTGGCGCATCACCGATGGCCGCGGCATGGTCAACCTGGTCGAAGGCGAAGGCGTGGTGGGCGAACAGCCGGTCCTTCAGCCGGGGCAGAGCCACGATTATGTCTCTGGCTGCCCGCTGTCGACTCCGATGGGCACGATGGAAGGGTTCTACACCTTCCGGCGCGAAGACGGGGGCCTTTTCGAGGTCCGCATCCCGTTCTTTCCGCTGGCCGCGCCGGCTACTGCCGATTGATCGACGCTCCCTTGCTCCGCCCGCTGCTTCCCCATAGGGAGACGCCATGAAGCGGACTCACCTGCCCCTGAACGCCTTGCGCGTGTTCGATGCCGCCGCGCGGCACCTGTCGTTCACCCGTGCGGCGGACGAACTGGCGGTGACCCCGGCAGCGGTCGGCCAGCAGATCCGCGCGCTGGAGGACGTGCTGGGCGTGGTGCTGTTCCGCCGCACGCCCAAGGGACTGGAACTGACCGATGAAGCCAGCGCCGGGCTGGAGGCGCTGCGCACCGGCTTTCTGCATTTCGAGGATGCGGTGCGGGCGATGCAGGCCGGGCAATCGAGCCACGTCTACACCATCGCCGCCCCGCGCGAGTTCTTTGCCGCCTGGCTGGCTCCGCGGCTGGCCGCCTTTCGCAAGGCCAACCCCGAAGTCCGGTTCAGCCTGGTGTCTGACGAGGATGCCGACTTTACCGAAGCCAATCTGGATCTGGCGGTGCGCTGGGCCGAAGGGCCGGGCGACCTGGAAGGGGTGGCGCTGGGCGAACCGGGCCGGATCACCGTGGGGGAGGGGTGCTGGATCGGCTGGCCGGGCGATGCCACCCCCGATGGCG
>JAFLDC010000175.1 GCA_017302775.1 Sphingomonadales bacterium | reverse complement strand
CCATTCGGGCGTGTAGGGGGTGACCATGTTCAGCGTCAGCGCGCCGAGCGAGCCGTTGGTGGTGTCAAAGGACTTATACTGGAAATCGATGTAGCTCAGCGCGCCGTCGATCGTGAAGTTCGGGGTCGGGCGGATCAGGGTTTCAACTTCGAAGCCCTTGACCTTGGCCTTGCCAACGTTGTTCGGCTGAAGGCAGGGACTGATCGGACAAGCCGAGAGGGTCAGGATGATATTGTCATAGTCGTTCATGAAGCCCGAAACGTTGAGCCGCAGCTTGCGGTCCAGCAGGTCGGTCTTGAAGCCGACTTCGTAGGAGGTAAGGGTTTCCGGGCTGAAGGTCTTGATCTGGTTGAACGGGCTGGACGATCCGAAGAACGGCCGCGGGTTGACGCCGCCAGCGCGATAGCCTGTTGCGACCTGGCCATAGACCATCACTTCCGGTGAAAAGCGGTAATCGACCGCAACACGCCAATCGAGCCGCTTGGAATCGAAGCTGGCCGATTCATTATTGAGCCCGGCGAGCAGGCAGTTCGGCGCATTGCCGATGCCAGTTGGCCCTGCGGTGGGTGCGCCCAGAAAGAAGGCGCAGACCGTCGGCACGGTCAGGTCCGGATTGCGGCGGAAGAAAGTGTAATCCTTGCTGTCCCACGACTGCCGGATTCCGGCGGTGATGTTGAAATTCTCCGCCGGATGCAGCGTGAAGTTACCGAACAGCGCCTTGTTGTTCGCAGGCGTTGGATCGGGCCCGTGGATGAAATCGATCCCGGCGTAGTTGAGGTCAACCCGCGCGGTCAGCGTGCCATCACGTTCGAACCAGAAGCCACCCACGGTGAAATCCAGCATGTCGCCAACCTTGCCGGTCAGCCGCAATTCCTGGCTCCACTGATCATTGATCAGGGTCTGGCGCAGCTGCTGGTTGGCGATCGGCGAGTTGTCGACATCTTGGGCCCAGTCGGACTTGTAGTGCCGCCATGCGGTGATCGATTTGAGCGCCAGGCTGTCTGACAATTCGATGTCGATTGTGCCCATTACCCCATAGTTGTCGAGCCACTGATGCGGTTCAAAGGCAATCGGCTTGAACGGTGCCTGCGTGGTTGCCGGGGTCCGGTCGATGAACGTGCTGTAGGAAACATAGCGCCGGTCGTATCCGGTGAGCGTATCGCACGAGTTGACACCATAAGGCACGAAAGCGCAGTTGCCGCGGATCGGTGATCCGTCGATCGTGCTGGGCAGCCAGGCCCCGCCATTGGCATTGACCGACGGGTTATTGTAATAAAGCAGCACCGACGCCCCGGCCTCGGACCGATCGCGGGTGTAATCGCCTGCCACGTTGATTTCGACCGTTTCACTGGGCATCCAGCGCAGCGACAGCTTGCCGGCGGCGTCGAACAGCGCGCCCAGCGTGCCAAGGACCGGGCTGGAACCCGCACCGGCAGCCTGAACCCCCGATCCGGGATGGGTCAGGCCATAGTCAAGCCGCTTTACATGCCCATCGCGGTTTTTCGAAACCCCGGCGACGCGGACGAACAGGTTGTCGGCCAGCGCCATATCGGCAAACCCGCGCACTTCTATCCGGTTGAACGAACCGTAAGTGGCCTGGAACGAGCCGCGCCCATCGCCCTTTGGCTTGGTCGAGAACAGCTTGATCGAGCCGCCGATTGCATTGCGCCCAGACAGGGTGCCTTGCGGCCCGCGCAGCACTTCGACCCGGTCCAGGTCCATGAGGTCGAGCAGCGAACCGGTCAGCGTCGGGATGTAAACATCATCGACATAGATCCCTACGCCGGGTTCCAGGGCGAAGTTGAAGTCGGTCTGGCCGACGCCGCGGATGAAGGCGATCAGGCCCGATCCGTTCTGCTGGCCCTGCGGCGTCAGCGTAACGTTCGGCGATTGCGCGGCGACCTGTTCGACGCTGGTCTGGCTGCGCGATTCCAGCATTTCGGCGTTGACCGCCGAAATGGCGAGCGGCGTGTCCTGGAGTTTTTGTTCGCGAAACTGCGCGGTGACGACGATTTCGGGATTCCCTGCCGCAGGATCATCGCCGGCGGCATCCTGGGCAAAAGCCGGTGCTGCTGCCAGCGCTGTGACCAATGCCACTGCGCTTGTCGCGGAAAACTGACGAAGCATCCTCATTGCCTGCATCCTCCCTATGAATCCGGCCTGATCGTAAGCCTTGCTTACAGCTTATCACATCCGTGAACATTTCAAAGGGGTGAAATTGCGATGTCAGGAGAATTCCTCGGTATCGATCGTCTGCTGGATCATCGATCCGTATCGCGGGCCGGCGACGGTATGACGATTGATCAGGCGGTCGAGTTCGCCGACCAGTTCAACCGGCATTGCCCAATCACCGCGGGCAATGTTCATGGCCAGGTGATCGAGGCTGGCCGTACCGGGGATCGCCACGATGTGATCTCCGCGGGACAGCACCCAGGCCAGGCTGAGTTGCGCCGGGGCGACACCCTCGCGCGCGGCGATTGCGTTGAAGCGATCGACCAGCGCCAGATTGACCGGCCAGTTATCGGCGTTGAAGCGCGGCATCGTCCGCCGCAGGTCTTTCTCGGGAAGGGCGGCCACGTCGCGCACACCCCCCGCCAGCACCCCGCGGGCGACGGGAGAGAACGCCACGAGGGTAATGTCCAGTTCCAGGCAGGTATTGAGCACCGCGATCTCGGGATTGCGGGTCCACAGTGAATATTCGGTCTGCACTGCGGCCATCGGGGTGACGGCGTGGGCGGCACGGATATGCGCGGCGGACCATTCGGATACGCCGTAGGAACCGATCTTGCCCTCGGCGATCAGATCGCCCATCGCGCCGGCCATGTCTGCCACCGGAACCTTCGGATCGAAGCGGTGCATGTAATAGAGATCGACGCAGTCGGTCTGGAGACGCCGCAGCGAACCTTCGATTTCGCGGCGGATCGCCTGGGGCGAACAATCGATGCCACGATCGGGGCCCTGGACCACGATACCCATCTTGGTCGCCAGGAAGAATTCCGAACGCCGTCCCTTGAGGGCCTTGCCCAGCAAAGTCTCATTGTGCCCCAGGCCATAGATGTTGGCCGTGTCGAGATGATCGTAGCCCAGATCCAGCGCCTTGTTCAGCAACTCAATCGCGTGATCCTCGCCCGGCGGTACGCCATAGGCCCACGACAGCGACATGCAGCCCAGCCCGATGGGGTTGACCTGCCGCCCGGCGAGATTGCGGCTCATGACCAGCCGTCCTGTGCTTTCAGTTGCCGGGCCAGTTCGCCAATCACCCGGTAGCAATCGAGCACCTGCGCGACTGAGCTGTTCGGCTCACGCCCTTCGCGGATCGCCGCGATGAATTCGCGGTCCTGCAATTCGATCCCATTGGTGCTGACCGCAACGCCAGCAAGATCGATCGGCTGTTCCTGGCCGTTCACCAGATCGTCGTAGCGCGCGATATAGGTCGCGCTGTCGCCAATATAGCGGAAGAAGGTGCCGAGCGGCCCGTCATTGTTGAACGACAGGCTGAGCGTGCAGATTGCGCCGCTCGCGCTTTTCAGCTGGATCGACATGTCCATCGCAATCCCCAGCTCGGGATGCCTGGGGCCTTGTATCGCATTGGCGCGAACGATCTTGCCGGCCTGATAGGCAAACAGGTCGATCGTATGCGCTGCGTGATGCCACAGCAGATGGTCGGTCCAGCTGCGCGGTTCACCCTTGGCGTTCATGTTCTTGCGCCGGAAGAAATAGGTCTGGACGTCCATTTGCTGGATGGTCAGCTCCCCCGCAACGATCCGGTTGTGAACATACTGATGGCTCGGGTTGAAACGCCGGGTGTGGCCGACCATGCAGACAAGGCCGGTTTCCCTGGCCTTGGCCACTACTGCTTCGGCATCAACCCAGCTGTCGCATAGCGGGATCTCGACCTGCACATGCTTGCCGGCCTGCATGCAGGCTATTGCTTGGGCGGCGTGCATCTGGGTCGGCGTGCACAGGATCACCGCATCCACATCATCGCGCACCAAGGCATCCTCAAGCTCGGTGGAGCTGTGCCGCGCACCGTATCTTTCAGCTACCGCTGCGGCTTGCTCCGCGGTGCGGCTGATAATCGAGACGATCTCAACCCCGGCGATGTTCTTCAGGCCGTCGAGGTGCTTTTCCCCGAATGCGCCCGCTCCGGCCAGGGCGATACGAATAGGCTGGGTCATGCAGCAGGCTCCAGAACGATATGGCCGATGGCCGTGTTGCTGCAAGGGATGTGGTAATGGCGGTGGAGCGTCTTGACCTTCTTGCCAAGCGCGCCGCGCATCACCAGCCACATGACCATCTCGATCCCCTCGCTGCCGGTTTCGCGCAGGTATTCGATGTGTGGGATATAGCGGACGGCGTCGTCGTCGGACTCGAGCATGTCGAGAAACTTGTTGTCCCATTCGCGGTTGAGCAGCCCTGCGCGCGGGCCCTGCAGCTGGTGGCTCATGCCGCCGGTGCCCCAGATCTGGACGTTCAAGTCTTCGGGGAAACTCTCCACCGCACGGGCGATCGCCTCGCCCAGCGCCCAGCACCGGTTGCCGGATGGAACCGGGTAGGTCACCACGTTGACCGCCAGCGGCACGACCTTGCACGGCCACTGCTCTGGCTGGCCGAACATCATGCTGAGCGGGACGGTCAGCCCGTGATCGACGTCCATCTCATTGATAATCGTCATATCGAAATCATCGAGGATCAGGCTTTGCGCGATGTGCCAGGCAAGATCGGCATGGCCCTCCACATCGGGAACCGGGCGCGGGCCCCACCCTTCGTCAGCGGACTTGTAACTGTCGCCGCAGCCGATCGCAAAGGTCGGGATGATATTGGCGTCAAAAGCGCTGGCATGGTCGTTGTAGACCAGGATCACTACATCGGGCCTTTGCGCCTTTTCCCATTCGCGGGTCCAGTCATATCCTGCGAAGATCGGACCGAAATAGTCGTCGCGGTCCTTGCCCTGGTCGACGGCAACGCCAAGCAGGGGCACATGACTGGACGCAACGCCGGCGGTGATACGCGCCATGTCAGTAGCCTCCCTTGATCGAGCGATTGCCCTCGGGCGAGCGCCCTCCGTTCAGCATCATGTCGCGGTACTCCGGAAAGGTCATGTCAGTCATCGTGCTGACCGCCTCGGCAAAGGACAGGCCATCGGTGCTGAACAGCTTTGAGAGGAAGTAGACGTTGCCGCCAAGGTCGAGCAGGCGGTTGTAGTCGCGCGCCAGCAGTGCCTCTTTGGCTTCTTCCGACAACTTCCACTCATCGAGATAGGCGCGTTGGTCCGCCTTGAAGCGTTCGCGGTTTTCGGCATTCATCAGGCTCATCGCGAATTGGTTGATCCAGTAGCCCTTGCGGGCGCGGCTGGCGGTGTAAACACGGGTGCCTGGAATATCTTCGAACTCGGCGAGATATTCGTGGATGTTCTGTTTCACAGGCCGCGTTCCTTCAATTGCGCGTCAAGCCGGGGGAATACCCGCCGGGCATTGCCTTCAAAAATGGCGTGACGCTCTGCATCGGAGATGTTGAGCGCATCTATGTAGCGCTTCGTGTCGTCAAAATAGCACCCGGTGGTCGGGTCAATCCCGCGTACCGCACCGACCATCTCGCTGCCGAACAGGATGTTCTTGTTGTCGATCACGTCGGCCAGCAGATTGATCCCCGGCTGGTGATAGACGCAGGTATCGAAGAATACGTTGTTCATCAGGTGTGCGGACAGGTCCGGTTTCTTCAGCATGTCGGCCAGGCCGCGGTAGCGCCCCCAGTGATAGGGCACTGCGCCGCCGCCGTGCGGAATAATCAACCGCAGTTTAGGGAAGCGGCCGAACAGGTCACCTTCCAGCAGCTGCATAAAGGCAATGGTGTCGGCGGCGATGTAATAAGCTCCGGTAGCGTGCATCGCCGGGTTGCACGAACCGGAAACGTGGATCATCGCGGGCACGTCCAGCTCGCACATCGCTTCGTAGAACGGAAACCAGAACGGGTCGGTCAGCGGCGGATGCTTGAAGTGCCCGCCGCCCGGATCGGGATTGAGGTTGCAGCCGACGAAACCCATCGTCTCGACACAGCGCTTCAGTTCGGCAATCGAACTGGTCATGTCGGCTTCGGGCGATTGCGGCAACATGCAGACCGGCGCGAAGACTTCGGGATAGAGCCCGGC
>JAFLDC010000174.1 GCA_017302775.1 Sphingomonadales bacterium | reverse complement strand
GGCTAGCTCACCCCAGAGGCTTTTGCCAACAGTCTGACCGCAACAGGCCGACCCGCTGCGCAGGATGAAAGCTGCGCGGCCCGGCCTGTTGCTCACCCCACGCTGCGAGGCGTAACTAACCCAAGGACTCTGGTCGCCGCTGGATGAAAACTCAGAGGCACGTCAGGACGTTTCGACGGACAGAGCACGACGTGCATGTTCATGACGGCTCTTTGTCAGTGTCAGTCCGCAAGGCAGCGAAAAATTCCCGCAGACTTTGAAGATGGAAGCGATGTCCTGGGCGCTCCGGGGCATGAAGCCGACTAAAAAAGTGTCAGTGCGAATAATAGTTCTGGAGTTCCGAAACGACCTGCAGCAATCGCGCAACACCCCCGAAGAAAATCTCCAATCGTTCTAACGTTGGAGTTCCCACAAGCACCCGAGAGTACCCCAAACATCCTTGGAGTACCCGGGAGTTCCCGGAAATCCTTGGGACTTCGGCTTCACACCGAAATACATGAGGTGTCCTTCGAATATGGAGAGACACAATGCATGACCCCAACCATCTCCACGATACGCCTACGGTGGCGCGACTGCTCGGTCTGTCTGAGATAACGCTTCGGAAGTGGCGCGTTCACGAGCGTCGGGAAGGCCCCGCGTGGATCAAGTGTGGGAAAGCCGTCAGGTACCGCGAAGCCGATCTCCAAGAATGGCTGGCCCGCCAAACGGTATCCGGCCAATGAAGGCAGCGATCTCAAGAGATGCGTCTGATCACGTTCGATTGATTGCGATGCAACGAGAACCTGCGGAGCGCCGTACATGACCGGAGCCCCATCGGCGACATCGCAAGCTTATTCGGCCGCGTGGGAGAATTGCGATGACCTGAACATCGCGGCGGAGGAGTGGGTTGTGAAGGGTCTGCTCCCTAAGGGAGGATTGGCGATCCTCGCGGGACAATCGACGGCCGGCAAGAGCTTTGTCGCATTGGACGTCGCCGACAAGATTGCGCGAGGCGAACCCGCTCTTGGTGGAAGGCGAACGTACCAGTGCGGCGTCGCATATATCGCGGCGGAAGGCGTCAACGGCGTAAGAAAACGCCTCGTCGGCATGAGGAAGGAGCGGGGATCGGGCTGGTACAAGCATATGGCTCTGTCAGGCGTTGCTCCCAATCTGGCTGACGACACCAAGTACGACGAGCTGGAGAAGGAAACCGAGCAGCTCCGGGCCAGACTGGCACGACGTGGCGTTCGCCTCGGCTTGGTGGTCATCGATACATTGAGCGCCTCCATTCCCGGGGTTGATGAAAACTCGTCCAAGGACATGAGTTCTGTTCTTGGACGGCTTCAACAGCTAGCCGCGCGGCTGAGTGTCTGTGTTTTGCTCGTAGCGCACGTCGGTAAGGACACCGAGCGCGGGGTCCGTGGATGGAGCGGGCTCGTAGCGAACGCCGACGTCGTGCTTGGCGTACAAATGCCGGACGATGCCGGTGTGCGCAGATTCAAGGCCGTGAAAGTCAAGGACGGCGACGCCGGGCCGGATCTCGCATTCGTGCTTAGGTCGATCGAATTGGGCAAGGATAACGACGGAGATCCCGTGACGACCTGCGTCGTCGAGTGGCGAACGCCGGGGGACGCATCCCAACGCCACAGGCGTCCCCGACCCTTACCAGCCGCCGCGAACAACACCCTTGCCCAGCTGAAACGTCTTATGGATGACGGCCCTAACGAGGCGATTATCGCACCCGGGGCGGCGCGCGGAACCACTGGCGTTCCGATCGACGCGTTGCGAGCAGCAGTTCATCGGCACTTCAGCTCGATCGATGCGGAGCCGGACTCGTCTCAAACGCTCGATCATCGTCGATGGAAGGACCGGCGACGGAAGTCATTTACCGATGGAATAGACCGTCTCCTGGAGCGCCAGCTGGTTCGTGTCGAGGGAGGCCTGATCTGGCTTCCCGATAGCTCGGGCTTGGCGGACGCATGAGGAACAGGAATTCCACGGAAACCTTCCTCGCCCCCGCGAGGGAAAGCGCTCTGGAAGGAATGGAATGCGGGTCTTTAGACCGCATCCAGCATTCCAAGCCGGACTTGGAGGTCATGATGGTGGCGTGGGTTACGTCGCCGTGGGGCCCGGCTCGTCGGTTCTGGGCCGGTTTTCAGGTTTGCGATCCGGCCGAGCTCGGCACCGGCTTGTTCCGCACTCCTCGGTCGACGCGGCATTTCCGGCAATGTTTGGATGACAGCCAGACCACCAGGCCATCCGAAGTGTGGCACTTGCAGGAAAAGCTGAAGATCGCCGCGACAGTGGTGGTCCTGGAACTGCTCTGTCGGCCTATCGATCTTGCCTCGCAGGACCGCCAGGATCTCCGGCGGCAGCTGATTGAACTCCTCAAGTCGCCGCCAGAGGCATTTGAACCGTCCTGGGCGATAGCTGCGCGGCCCGCCCAATCCCCTGAAGGGCTGATCGCTCACTGTCGCGGTGGGTGGAAGACTGCCCTGAAGCGAGACTGGGAGGAAATATACGGACCGGTGACAGAGCCCAGCGTCGCTGCGGACGCGCTCATCTGACACAAAAGTCGCCGGTTAGCGGGGGCAAGAGCAAGAGCAGCCGGACGGCCGCACTCCCACTTCCGGTGCGCAAGGCGCTGCTCTACTAGCTGTGGGCGCGACTCGATCTGCCGGTCGAGCCGCCGTCGGAGGCGACGATCATCGTCGCCAAGCGCGAAACGTTGAGATCGCCCTGGCCAGCGCCAAGGGGGTAGTGGGAGAGTGTGAAATGCTGGTCGGCGATATCCGGAACCAGATTGACGACATCTGGAACGACTTCTGGTCTGGTGGGGTCTCCAATCCGATCAGCGTCATCGAACAGCTGACCTATCTGCTGTTCATCCGCCGGCTGGATGAGCTTCAAACGGTCGAGGAACGCAAGGCCGAGGCGCTGAAGAAGCCGCTAGAGCGCCGCATTTTCCCCGAGGGCGCCGACGAGGAGGGCGAGCTCTACGAGAACCTGCGCTGGTCGCGGTTCAAAGGGCTGGAAGCGCGCGAGATGTTCCGCATCGTTGATCGCCACGTCTTCCCTTTCCTGCGCGACAAGGTCGCCGCCGAGGGCGCGCTCTCCCAGCACATGAAGGACGCCCGGTTCGGCATCCCGTCGCCGGCCCTCTTGGCCAAGGTGATCGATAAGCTCGACAAAGTGCCGATGGCCGACCGGGACACCAAGGGCGACGTCTACGAGTACATGCTGGGCAAGATCGCCAGCGCCGGCCAGAATGGCCAGTTCCGCACGCCGCGTCACATCATCAACCTGATGGTGGGCCTGATGGCGCCCAAGCCGGGCGAGCTGATCTGCGATCCGGCCGCCGGCACCTGCGGTTTCCTTGTCGGGGCGGGCGAGCATCTGCGCGACAACCATCCGGAACTGTTCCGCGACGCGGCCCTGCGCCAGCACTTCCACGACAAGGCTTTCCACGGTTTCGATTTCGACCCGACCATGCTTCGGATCGGCTCGATGAACATGATCCTGCACGGGGTCGACAACCCCGTCATCGAGCAGCGCGACAGCCTGTCTACCGACGCCGCTGGCGAGGCCGACAAGTACGACCTGATCCTGGCCAATCCGCCGTTCGCCGGCTCGCTGGACTACGAGCAGACTGCGCCGGACCTACAGCGCATCGTCAAGACCAAGAAGACCGAACTGCTGTTCCTGGCCCTGTTCCTGCGCCTCTTGAAAGTTGGCGGTCGGGCGGCGGTGATCGTGCCTGACGGGGTGCTGTTCGGCTCCTCCAAGGCGCACAAGGAACTGCGCCGGACGATCGTCGATGACCACAAGCTGGACGCGGTGATCTCACTGCCTTCGGGCGTGTTCCGACCCTATGCCGGTGTCTCGACCGCCATCCTGGTCTTCACCAAGACCGGGGTCGGCGGCACCGAGAACGTCTGGTTCTACGACATGAAAGCCGACGGCTGGTCGCTGGACGACAGGCGCCAGCCCCTGCTGCCCGACGACAAGCTGGGCGTCGCCCCGGCGACCCCCTTGACCGAGGCCGAGCACGACAAGAACAACCTGCCTGACGCGCTAGCCCGCTGGGCGCAGCGCGTCGGCGCCGAGCTGGAGCGCCCGCGCACGGCCCAGAGCTTCGTGGTCCCCAAGGCCGACCTAGTCGGCGACGGTGCCTACGACCTGTCGATCAACCGCTACAAGGAAACCGTCCACGAGGCCGTCGAGCATGAGAGCCCGGCGGAGATCATCGCTCAAGTGAAGCGCCTGGAGGCCGAGATCGCCGAAGGCCTGGCGAAGCTTGAGGAGATGGTGGGGTGAGCACAGCTCTGCTTGGAGATCTCGTCCAGATACGGGGTGGAGGCACACCCGACAAAGCAGTGAGCGCCTACTGGGGCGGGAGCATCCCTTGGGCCTCCGTCAAAGATTTCAAATCCACGCAGATTGTCGGAACGATGGACAGCATCACCCCGCTCGGGGTGTCGAACTCAGCCACGAACGTGATTGCGGCGGGAGCTTTACTGGTTCCTACCCGAATGGCTGTTGGTAAGGCTGCGATCAACACCATTGATGTCGCGATTAATCAGGACATCAAGGCCCTGCTCCCGGGGCCTAGAGTCGATACGCGCTATCTCCTTCACGCCATCCTTAGCAAGGCACCGGAACTGGAGCGGCAAGCTACTGGGGCAACGGTCAAGGGCATCACGCTTGACGTACTGAGGCGCGTCGAAATCCCCCTCCCGCCACTTGACGAACAGCAGCGGATCGCAGCGATCCTCGACCAAGCCGATGCGCTGCGCCGCAAGCGGCGGGAGGCGATCCGACAACTCGATACACTTCACAAGTCGCACTTTGAGCAAATATTTGGCCACCCGCTCCGCAATGAGATGGGATGGCCGGTCGCGCTTCTCGGCGACCTCTTAGCTGATATCGAGGGCGGATGGAGCCCCACCTGCTTGGACCGGCCCGCTCACGACGACGAATGGGGTGTTCTGAAGCTGGGTGCAGTCACATATGGCCGCTTTGACGACGGTGCCAACAAGGCGCTGCCCCAAGGAGTAGAGCCTCGCCCGAAACTCGAAGTGCGGAGGGGCGATCTCCTCTTCACCCGTAAGAACACCTACGAACTGGTCGCGGCCTGCGCTCTTGTCCGGAACGGTAGGGCGCGGCTGCTCATGCCGGATTTGATTTTCCGGCTGCAGTTGGTGGATCCGGTTCGATCCCATCCAGAGTTTGTTCACGCTGTGTTGTCCCATCCGGCAAAGCGCGCAGAAGTGCAAAGCCTCGCTTCGGGTGCCGCTGGATCTATGCCGAATATCTCAAAGGCGCGACTGCGTATGGTCCCGATTTGCCTACCACCGCCCGAGCTTCAGTTGCAGTTTGCAGAAGCAGTGGAGAGGCTAGAACTAATGCGCTCACAGGCTGTCGAACATCTCGCTCACCTCGACGCCCTTTTCGCATCGCTCCAGCACCGCGCCTTTCGGGGAGAACTCTAGGTGATCGGTCAGCTTGTTCCGGCCTGGGGGGAAACCTGGAAGTACATCTGGGCGAAACTACTTCAAGGTTCTGACGAGTCAGATCAACTGATTGTCGAGTTATTTCGCGAGTTCGCGGCACCTCCTGTCCCACCTCTGGAACCGCCTCCACCGCCTGAAAATGCCTTCGATGCGAACGGTGCATTGGTCGATGCGGAGGCGCTCGCACAGGCCGCAGCCTATCAGGGAGCCCTTGCAGCCTACGAGCGGCAGCGTGCTCGGCACGAAGAGGCATTGAACGGCCTTGGGACGAGAAAGACTTTGCACAGTCTGATCATGGCGGCCGCCGACACTGAGCAGGCGGCGATCCAATGCCTAGAACGGGGCTTCCTGCTGGCGGAGGAAATTGGCGGAGATGCCCTTGCCAACCGGTTCTACCTCCTAGTTGACGCCTTTCTCCTCAAGTTCAGCCTTCGCTACGATCTACGTCGACCTTTCACGCTTCATCCGACGCTTTCGGGCGTCTTTGCCAGCATGATGCGGGACCTGAAAGCCGTGGCGCAAAGCGACGCGGACTGTCCGTCGTCAGAACATTCGGCACAACTCGCGGCGTAGATTAGCGGAGTGCGGACCTCGTCAGGGGGTTGACATAACATTATTTGCCCAAATATATATTTGATAATTTGATCCTTCAGCATGAA
>JAFLDC010000173.1 GCA_017302775.1 Sphingomonadales bacterium | reverse complement strand
GGCGCGGCGATGAAGACCCGGTTCAATGGCTTTGGTTCCGGTCTGGAAGTGATTGTCACTGATGAGCCGATGGCCAGCCAGTATCGCGGCGATCGTCGTGATCCGCGTCAGAGCGACAACGTCGTCAGCCTGCGCTGAACCGCACAAATGCTGGATAGACGGCGGGCCGGACCATCATGGGGATGGTTCGGCCCGTTGCATTTAGACCTCACCCAGATCTCATCAGATGCGGCCTATTCGCGGAAGGCGTTTTCCTTAAGCTGGGTAAATGGGGTGAAGATGTAAGACAGAATCGACCGGGCATCGCCGAGCAGGCTGATGTTGGCAACCATGCCGGGGCCGATCGGAAGCTCCTTGCCGTCAGGCCCGGTCAACTTCGACGTGGTTTTGACTTCAACCGTATAGAAACTCTCACCGGTTTTTTCGTTGATCACAACGTCAGGTGAAATCGTCACCACTTCGCCCTCAAGCTTGCCGTACACGGTCGCGCGGTAAGCGGTGATTTCGATTTTGGCGTTCTGACCCAGTCGGACGTTGCCGATATCCTGCGGCAACACCATGGCTTCGACATAAAGGGCCTCGTCGGAAGGCACGATCTCGACCAGCGGCATGCCAGCGGAGACAGTGCCGCCGATCGTGGTCACCAGCACGCGATTGACCCGTCCGGTCAGGGGCGCGCGGATGATGGTGCGATCAACCCGGTCGGCCAGCGCCGGCGTCGCCTTTTCACGCGCAGCCAGTTCAGATTGGGCGGCGGCCAGTTCGGCGCCGGAGCGGCCCAACCAGTCGCTGCGAGCCTGTGCCGTGCCCGAGCGTGCTTCTGCGATCGCCGCTCGCGCCCGCGCCACCGACGCGACCGCCGCGGTTACTTCGTTGCCGGCCACCGCCACGGCATTTTCGGCCTTGACCAGATCGAGCCGGCTGACGATCTGCCGGGCGGCCAGCGGGCGCAGCATATCGAGTTCCTTTTGGGCCGCGGCGAGATTGCCGCGCCGCGCGTCGAGGATGGCTTCCGCCTCCGCCACGGCCCGTTCGGCTTGAGCCGACCGCGCTGAACCACCCCCGCTGAGGCTGTTGAGCTCTGCCATCCGAGCGCGGTGCAGGGCGCTTTCGGTTGCGGCTGCGGCAGCGGAAACGCCGGTGTAATTCGGCGCCGTCCCGGTCACTTCGCCGCGCAGCCGGGCGATCTTGGCGCGAAGCGCATCAATCGACGCTGCATTGCTGCCCAGTTCGGATGAGGTGAGGGTAGGGGACAGCCTGACCAGCACGTCGCCCTGTTTGACCACCTGGCCTGGCTTGATCAGGATTTCCTGAACAACGCCGCCTTCCAGATTGGAGACGATCTGCATTTTTGAGCTTGGCACAACCCGACCAGAGCCATGAACGGTACGCTCAACCTTGGTAAAGGCCGCCCAAATGAAGAACGCGGCAAAAAACGCAGCAATGACCCACAGTAGGACGTTGGCCGACTTGTTGGCGGTGAAATCCCCGCGCTCGGGCACATCTTCATATCCCGTGATGAGTTCTGTACCCTGCGTCATGACTTGGCGACCGTTGTTGTGACACCGCGGACACGGTTGATGACCTGCTGGGTTGGCCCATCCATCACCACCCGGCCGCGAGCCATCAGGATCACCCGATCCACCAGTGAGAGTAGCGATGGGCGGTGCGTGATGAGGATTAGGGTGCGACCCTGAAATTCATTCTTCAGCGTCTTGATCAGGCGGTTTTCGGTATCGGTGTCAACCGACGATGTCGGTTCGTCAAAGACCAGCAGCGGCGGATTACCCGCCAGGGCACGGGCCATGGCGATCGCCTGACGCTGCCCGCCTGAGAGGCCTTCACCGCGATCGGCCAGCCGAAGATCATACCCCGCCGGGAACTGCGAGACAAAATCGTGGGCGCCACTGATTTGTGCGGCGCGCAGCATTTCTTCGTCACCAATACCGGGGCGATCAAGCTGGATGTTCTCACGGATCGTGCCCGTCATCAGGACGTTGTCCTGAAACAGCGCGCCGATCTTGGCACGCAGTTCGGCGGGGCGTAGCTGACGGATATCGGCGCCATCGATCAGGACAAGACCGCTTACCGGGGTGTACAGGCCTAGAATTAGCCGTGCGATGGTCGATTTGCCTGAGCCGATGGGTCCGATCAGCGCCACATGCTCACCCGCGTTGATGCGGAAGTTAACACCAGTCAGTGCCAGCTCGGGCGCACCGGGATAGCGGAAATCAACATCGCGAAACTCTATCGCGCCGCGCAGCTGGGTAACCGGAAGGCCCAGTCCATCCGGCCCTTCGGGTGGCTGCTCCATCATGCGATTGATCTGATGATAGGCCGTCTGCGTTGCGTTGATTCTGGTCAGCAACTGCGCGATCCCCGCCAGCGGGGCCACAACCCGGCTCGACAGGATCGAGCAGGCGATCAGCCCGCCCATCGACAGCGAACCGCCGGCGATCAGGTAAACCCCGGCAACCACCGTGCCCGCGTAGGCCAGGATCTGGGCGGTACCGGCCATATTGATCGAGATGGTCGAAATGAGGCGCTGGCGCAGCGAAGATCCCGCGTGTTCCATCACGGCGCGGTCCCACCGTCGGGCCAGCATCGGTCCAGCATTGGCAGACTTGACCGTCTCCAGGCTTCCGATCGTTTCGACCAGCACGGATTGCTTGCCGAGCGCTTCTCCCAGTACTTCCGCCGAAAGTCGGCGCATTACTGGCTGGGTGATCAGTGCGGTGACAACCACCAGGGGAATCAGAATCAGCGGTACCATCACGATCCAGCCGCCGATCAAGGCCATCACGGCGACGGTCACCAGGATGAATGGCAGGTCCACCAGCGCGGTCAGGGTCGCGCTGGCAAAGAAATCACGGACCGTTTCGATTTCGCGAACAAGCCCGGCCAGACCGCCGGTTGAACCGCGACGCAGTTCCAGCCGCATGTTGAGGATCTGCTGAAAGATCGCTTCGCCCATGTCACGATCGATCCGTGCGCCGGCGACATCGACGAAATAAGCCCGCAGCAGCTTGAGCGCAAAGTCGAACACCACGACGATCAACAGCCCGATGGTCAGACCAACCAGCGATTCGGTGGCATTGTTCGGGATCACCCGGTCATAGACCGTCATTGTGAACAGTGAGGTGACCAACGCGAAGACGTTGATCATCGCTGCGGCCAGACCGACCTTCAGATAGATCGTGCGATTCGCGCGCAACGGTCCGGCCAGCCACGGAGCAATCCGGCCCTTGGGAATGTCAACTTCGTGGCGTGACGCCAAGGTGCCGTCCTCTAAGCAATCTGGGAGCCAGCCTACAGCCGCTTGCCATCGCTGTGTCAATTGCGTTTACAATGCGACGGAATATGCAAAGGGAACAAGAATCTCGGATATTCAGCAGGAATGCGATGAAGGCGATGCGCGCGCGAAACGGAGTAATATCGGCAGCAGTGGCCGTTGCCCTGCTGGCAAATCCGGCGTGGGCCGAACAGGTCAGTTTGCGCGATGCTGTGACTATCGGCGTCAATCGCAGCCCAGAACTTGGCCAGGCACAGGCCCGCACCCGCGCAGCCGAGGCCGGGCGTGATGCAGCCGAACGGGAATGGTTGCCCAAGATTGAGGCCACAGGGGTATATGGCTGGCGGCATCTTGAAAACGATGCGCGGATCCTGACCGGCCTGTCGGCGATCAAGACGCGGCCGTACTATGCCACGATCAGCGTCAATCAGCCGCTGTGGGATTTCGGCCGCCGCTATTTCTCCACCCGCGCGCAGGATGGCCGCCGCCTGGCCGCCAGCTGGGATGAGGAAGCAGCCGGCGAGTTCGCCGCCTATACCATTGCGCGTGCCTATCTTCAGGTTCGCGCCCAGCAGTCGATCACCGAAGAGGCGGAAGCCAACCTTTCGTTTCACCGCAAGCTCAACGCCGATATCCTTGAAGGGGTCGACCGCGGCGTGATGACGATTGCGGAAAAACAGCAGGCGGAAGAGCGGTTGCAAGGCGCACGGCTTGCATTGGATCAGGCGCGGGCCGATCTGGATACCGCGCGTGCGGAATTGGCGCTGTTGCTGGGTGTGTCGGACTTCCAGTTGCTGACACCGCCCGATCCCGGGCCGCAGCTGCCGGCAAGTCTGGATGCAGCGCTGGCCATTGCTCAGACGAGCGATCCCCGGCTACGCAGTTCGGAAGCGAAACTGCGGGCCAGCAAATCCAACGCTGAGCGGACCAAGATCGAATATCTGCCCAGCATCGCTTTGCAAGGTACCGTCCGCACCGGTCGCGACTTTGAAGGCTATCGCGGCACAACCCGCGATTACGAGATGCTGGTCATTGCGCGGTGGACCCTGTTTGATGGCGGGATCACCTCAGCCCGGATTCGCGAGGCCAACGCCGGGGTCGACGAAGCCAGCTTCGCCCTTGGTCAGGCGCAGCGCGAAAGCGAGCTGGCGATCCGCAAATCGTGGATCGCGATCGACGGCTGGCAAAGCCGACTGGCCTTGCAGCAGGACCGGCTGAAGGTCGCGCGGGATTTGCGTGTTTCCTATGTCGAGCAGTTTGGCATTGGGCGGCGTTCGTTGCTTGACCTGCTGGATGCACAAAACGCGGTGTTCAACGCCAGCACCGAAGCGACCGTGGCCCAGCATGGTCTGTGGCTGGCGCAATATGGGCTGCTGGGCCAAGTGGGCCGCTTGCGCAGTTTCCTTGGCGTTTCCAGCGACCGCATCGACCCCCGGATTTACGGTCCGCGATAGCCGATGTGGTAAACCTTCATCCGGTCATGCGTCATAGCAGAAACCCCGCCCGGAAGCCGGACGGGGTTTCTTGGTTTTAAGACAGGCGGGAAAGCCCGCCAGCGCTTATTGTACGACGACTTCAACCCGGCGCGCGGCGTCCTTGGCCACGGTGGCGTCGGTTGCACTGTCAGGCTTGACCAGCGCCGCTGCGCCTTCCGGCACACCAGCCTTGGTCAGCGATGCCAGCACGGCTTGCGCCCGGCGCTTGGCCAGATCGGCATTGAACGCCGCATTTCCACTGGGATCGGCGTAGCCGGATATCGCCAGCTTGGAGCCGGGATTGGCTTCGAGCCAGGCCTTCAGCCCCGACGCAGCCGGATCAAAGGCAGGAGCGACATCGACCTTGCCGGTGTCGAAGTACACCTTGACCACCGGCTTGCCGTTCCGCGTCTCGGTGGTGACACCCGCGCCGGTCGGGATGGTCACCGTTCCTTCTGACGGCGCGGCAGCCAGATCGGCGCCGGCCGCGCCGCTGGGATCGATCGCAGCCGCCGCTTCGGTCGGGGCCGAAACAGCGGCGCCGGTATCTTCAGCCGGGCCGCGCAGGAACAACCACCAGACCAGGAACAGCAGCAGGGCCAGGCCCAGCAGCCACCACAGCCAACCAAGGCCCGAATCGTCATCGCGGGTCGTGCCTCCGGTCAGCGCATTCGCGCCGTCCGATACGGCTGCGCTGGCTTTGCCCGCTGCACCCGAGGCAAGTGCGGCCGCGCCCGCCAGTGCGGCACCGGCAGCACCGGCGACAGCGGCTCCGGCATCGCTGGCGGCACCAACGGTTGCCTTTGCGGCATCTTCGACGGCGTTGACGGCAGCCTTCGCTGTATCGGTCGTCACTTCGACCGCCGCCTTGGCCGTATCGGCAGTTGCGCCAGCGACGGCTTTGGCCGCTTCAACGGTCCCTTCCGCCGCAGCCTTGGCGGTATCGGCAACCGCATCGGCTGCCTTTGCTGCCGTGGTTTTGACGGCGGCTGGTGCCGCGCTGGCAGCGCTGGCAAGGCCGAGTGCCCCGCCGGCAGCGGCCGTTGCGGCGGCAGCCTTGGCGGGGTTGATCGCTTTGCCGGCCGGAGCGGCCTTCTTGCCGGTAGACACCTTCGCTGGTGCCTTGGCTGCTGCTGCCGCCGGCTTTTTGGCGGCGGCTGGCTTGGCTGGTGCAGCTTCGGTTTTTGCGGCCGCAGGCTTCTTGGCTGCGGGTTTCTTGGCGGACGCGGCAGCAAGACCTGCGGCCCCGGCCAGTGCGGCGGCCTTAGTCGCGGTCTTAGCCGCAGGCTTCTTGTCAGCCGTGGCGGGAGCCTTGGCCGGGGCAGGAGCCTTGGTTTTGGGCGCGAACAAAGCCAGCGATTTGTAGTGATCGGCCAGCAGGTAATAGACTGTGACGCGATTCTTGGTGCGATCGGCCTTCATCG
>JAFLDC010000172.1 GCA_017302775.1 Sphingomonadales bacterium | reverse complement strand
GATGGCGGCGCGGCGTTCTTCGAGTTCGCGCAGGTAGCTGAGGCGCTCATCCAGCGTGCGCAGTTGCGTGTCGTCGAGATTGCCGGTGACTTCCTTGCGGTAACGGGCGATGAAGGGCACGGTGGCCCCTTCGTCGAGCAGGGCGACGGCGGCACGGACTTGTTCGGGGCGGACCGCCAGTTCGGTGGCGATGCGGGCTTCTATGGGGGGGAGCATGGAATTCTCTGGGTGACGCAAAAAATGGAGGGCGAACTATGCGCAAAGCGGGGAAAAAATTCAACCGGCAAGACAGTTGCTGGTGGTGCGATGGTGTAGCATTGTTGCCGCCAGCATCATGACATCAGGGGAGGGAACATGCAGGTCAAAACGTATCTTTTCGGGGAAGTGCAGGTTGCGCCGGAGCAGGTCATTACCTTTCCGGACGGGCTGACCGGGTTCGAACATGCCAAGCGCTATATGCTGATTCACGAGGAAAATGACGGCTCGCCCATCAGTTTTACCTTGCAGTCGCTGGATGACGGAGCAGTCGCTTTCCAGATCATCGATCCGGCGGCCATCGGGTTTTCCTACGAACTGATGCTGACCGACGAAGATAGCGCCAAGCTGCAGTCGCCGAATTCCGAGGATCTGGCGGTGATGATCCTGGTGTACAAGCGCGATGACGAAGGCAATCAGGCGGTTGGCGCCGGCATCCGCTCGCCGATCATCATCAATACCAAGGCGCGCATTGCCATCCAGAAGATTATTGAGCGGCCGCGTCCGAATATCACCATCTCCAATCTTGCCAGCCCAGTTTGAACAGGATTGGCTTGCTTAGCGGGGCTGCGGCCCCGCTTTGTCTTTATAGCGCCTGCAATTCCGCACGATAGCGGGCGGAATTCTCGACGTAATGCGAGCTGGCGTAGCTGAGATATTCGATTTCCTTGGCGCTCAGTTCGCGCACCACCTTGCCGGGGCGGCCCATGATCAGCACGCCGTCGGGATAGACCTTGCCTTCCGGTACCAGGGCGCCGGCGCCGACAATGCTGTTCTTGCCGATCACCGCGTGGTTGAGCACGATGGCGCCGATGGCGATCAGGCTGTTGTCGTGGATGGTGCAACCGTGCACCATGGCCAGATGGCCGACGGTAACATTGGCGCCGATGCGTAGCGGGATGTCTTTGTCGACGTGCAGTACCGAACCGTCCTGGATATTGCTGTTGGCGCCGATTTCGATGGTCGCGCTGTCGGCGCGGATGACCGCGTTCCACCAGACCGAAACATTTTCGGCCAGGGTGGCATCGCCGATCACCACGGCGTTGGGAGCGATCCAGGCGCTGGGGTGGATGGTGGGTCGATGTTCGGCAAGCGCATATACAGTCATGGGAAAATCCGTGTTTCGTAGAAAAGGTGCATTGTAAATGAACGACTTGGAATCGCTGACCCGGGCGCTGCTCGAATTTCGCGATGCGCGGGACTGGAAGCAGTTTCACACCCTCAGGAACCTGATCGTCTCGCTCAACCTGGAGGCTTCCGAATTGCTCGAACTGACCCAGTGGAAAAGCGATGACCAAGTCGCCGCACTGGTTGCGGAACCGCGGCGGCACGAGGCGCTGGCCGATGAGTGCGCCGACATCCTGCTTTATCTGTTGCTGATCGCGGACACCGCCGGGGTGGATCTGGCAGCCGCTGCCCGCAACAAGCTGGCCAAGAACGCTGCCAAGTACCCGGTCGAAAAAGCCTACGGCAGCAGCGCCAAATATACCGAACTCAAGTAGGCGAGGTTTCGATCCGGCAGGCGTGTTGGCCCTGCGAGAGAAGTTCAGCCAGCCAGGGCAGGGTTGTCTGCAGGGTTTCGGCCAGCGTCCACGGCGGGTTGATGACGAACATTCCGCTGCCGTGCATGCCGAATCCGTCTTTGGCCGGCTTGCTGACCGAGAGGGTGGCATTCAGCCAGCTTTTTGCCGCCAGGGCTTTCAGTTTTTCCGGGAGTTGTCGCGATTCCGTCCGGGCAAGGCAGGGGTACCACACCGCGTAAGTGCCGGTGGCGAAGCGTTTCAAGCCGTCTTCCATTGCCTTGACCACGTTGAGGTAATCGTTGCGCGTTTCGTAGGAGGGATCGGTCAATACCAGCGCACGACGCGGCGGAGGCGGCAACAGCGCCTTCAGGCCGGCAAAGCCGTCGCCGGCAGTGACGGAAATGCGGCGACCTCCTTCCTTGAAATTGGCTTGCAGCAGTTTGAGATCGCTCGGGTGCATTTCGAACAGACGCAAGCGGTCTTCCTCGCGCAGGCATTGCGCGGCCAGCCAGGGCGAGCCGGGATAGCGCCGGAGTTGCGCTCCGCTGTTGCAACGGCGAACCAGATCGACGTAATCGGCCAGTGCCGGCGGCAAATCCTTCCGCTCCCACAAGCGGCCGATACCATCGCGGTATTCGCCGAGCTTCTGGGCATGGTCTCCGGTCAGGTCATAGCAGCCGGCACCGGCGTGGGTGTCGACGATCCAGAAAGGCGCGTCCTTCTGGCCCAGATAACGGGCGATCTGCACCAGAACAAAGTGTTTGAGCACGTCGGCGTGGTTGCCGGCGTGAAAGGCATGACGATAGCTGAGCATGAAAATCAGGTGATGGGTTCAAGAACGTGGAACTGAATGCGTCCGTTGCTTTCGGCGTGCTTTCCCGGTTTCCAGCGGTGCGCGCTGCCGTTGAGTGCAATGGCCACGCTGAGGTCGGAGGATACCGCGTATTGGGCGGGCAGGATCAATCCCGGGCTGCCTTGAAAAGCCGGCAACCGCGGCAAGCAGATTGCCGTCTGGCCATCCTCAAGTTTCAGCACCCCGGCTTCTGGCGACAATTCCTGCAATCCGAGTTCGAGTTTGTGCTGGTCGAGGTTGGCGATACGACGTACCAGGCAGACGTGGATGCGGCTGCCTTCGCGGGTGCGCAGTACCACCAGATCGCCAGCCTGCATCGGCCATTTCTCGCCTTTCTGGAAACGGATACCGAACCCGTCCGGGCTTTCGTTGATCAGTGCCCATTCGCTGGTGGCGAGGGGCGGCTTGCTTGAGAAATCGCTTTCGCGCCGGATCAGGGTTCCGTTGGCGATAAACTGAACGGCGTTGTCGAATCCGGCCACCAGATCGGCTTTGGGCTTGAAGCGAATCCGCGAGAATCGGCGCTGAATCTGGCCGCCGAGCGAAGTGCGCAGCGAGGTCAGCAGTTTTTCGTGCTGCGGTTCATGCTCATCGTGTTCCTGATTGGCGTAGCGCATCAACCGGCGGTCGATGGCGCTGACCACGCCGCGGCACTCGACAATGTAATTGCCGAAGAGCGAAGCGGTCTCGGGGACTTTGGCCAGGGGGCGGCCGGGCGCACCTTCTTCGACATCGACCAGAAAGCGGGCCGACAGTGTTGATTGACCACGCTCGAACTGGGCGGCATCGCCGATTGCAGCGAGTGGCGCGAGGTTTTCCACCAACATCTTGAGCTCGTCAAGCTCGTTGCGCGGAATCTTGTTGGGGTCGGCGTAGGCGAGCAGCAGGGCGGTCAAATAGACCCGTTCGATCGATTTGTCGTCGTGTCCGCCATGCAGGTTGCGGTTGCGCGCATTGCGATAGAGGTCGTGCATCTGCTGCCAGGAACTCGCCGAGGGCGGCGCGTAGGCCCGATAGGCGAGCACCTGCCGGCGCAACAGGGCACGCATGGCGCGGCGAATGGCATGCTGCATCAGATGGGCCAGCGCAGCTTCCTGATGGTGGGTGGTGATCCCGCTGACGATCCCGATATAGGCCGAAGCAAGGCTCTTGAGAAAATTGTCGGCAATCAGTGCGCTGTCGCTGGCTTCCGCCGGCAGCGGCAGCACCGCTTCGCTCACTTTGCTTTCCAGGACGGGCAGGCAGCGGATGGCTTCGGCACGGGAATTTTCCAGCAGTTTGAAGCGCATGTGCAGATTGCGCTGACATGCCACCGCCGGCAGGTATTGCGTATGCAGGGCGCTGATCACCAGATGCGGCGGTTTGCCGGCCAGACCGTCAAGCAGATCGAGCAGGTACTGGTGTTCGCTGTGATCGTCGCCGGAGCGACCGAAATTGAACAGATCGCGCAGCTTCTGCAGGGGGGCATCCATGACGGATTCTCGATGCATGATTGTTGCATTCATTATCGGTCAATCGGCGGCGAATGTGTATCGCTTATACTTGGCGCCATGCCGACTTTCGAGCTATTTGCGCTCTTATTGGGAATATTGGCCGCCTGGTTCTGGGTGGATGGCGCGCGTGCCCGCGAGATTGCGGTACGCGCCGCAGCCGCGGCATGCGCAGGGGAAGGGCTGCAGTTTCTCGATGAAACGGTGGTATTGAGCCGGATGCGACCGGCGCGGGATGGCGAGGGTCGCCTGCGCCTGCGGCGTGAATATGCGTTTGAGTTCAGCGATACCGGAGATAACCGCCGCAACGGCGGGGTGATTCTGCTGGGAACCGAGGTGGAAATGCTGCGCCTGCGTCCCCGGTTCTATCTGGTCGCCGACCAGGAGGAATGAAAAACGGCAGCGGGCGTATGCCGGCTGCCGTTTGGGCGGGTTGTATGAATCAGGCGCCCGGTGCCGTCAGGAAGCGGCCGAGATCGAGATTGCCGCGATTGTCGGGCATCGGCTGCAGGGCTTCGAAGCGCGAAGCGCGCGGCATAACGGAGAAGCCAAAGTCGCTCAGACTGTTGAGGATGGGGGCGATGGTGCTCATGTGAGACTCCTTTTTCGTTCGTTGGGAACCGCCGGTCCGTATTTCATATGCGATTCCATGGTGCTAATGTAGTGACATTGTTGCGCTGCAACAAACGAATTGTTTTGGGGTTTTAATTTAGAAAATCTAAACTATAGCGTCATGGTCTATCGCCTGCCTCCCCTTCCTGCCTTGCGCGCCTTTGAGGCGGCGGCCCGCCATTTGAGCTTCAAAGCGGCGGCCGACGAACTGTTCGTGACCCCGGGCGCAGTCAGTCAACAGATCAAGGTACTTGAGGAGTATCTCGGCGTTTCGCTGTTTTTCCGGGAAACGCGCACCGTTCGTCTGACCCCCGAAGGCGCGGCAATGCTGCCCAAATTGCAGGAGGCTTTCCAGTGCCTGGCGGCGGCGGTGGAAGCGACGCGGCCTCGTAGCGACGAAGGTGTGCTATCGGTCAAGGCGCCGCCGACCTTTGCTTCGCGCTGGTTGATTCCCCGCCTGGCCCGCTTTACCGAACGCCATCCGGACATTTCGCTGCGGCTTTCCGGCAGCCTGGAAAGTATCGACGATGGCCAGCAGAACATGCCGGCACATCCGGTGGACCCGCGAGCGGCGATCAGCGAGGTGTTCATTCGTTACGGCAGCGGTCGCTATCCCGGGCACCGGGTATCGCGGATCTTTTCTCCGGATCTGGTTCCGGCCTGTAGTCCGGCCTTGTGCCAAGGCGAGCATCCTTTGCAGGTGCCCGACGATTTGCGCTGGCACACATTGATCCACGAAGAAACCGGGGTGGTTCAGAGCGAGCGGCCAAGTTGGTCCGACTGGTTGCGCAAGGCCGGGGTCGAGGGGATCGACGCATCCAAGGGACTGTGGTTCGGCAATACCTTGGCGCTGGAAGCAGCGCTTGACGGGCTGGGGGTGGTGCTGGCCTTGCGACCGTTGATTGCCGACGCTGTGGCGGCCGGTCGGCTGGTGGTTCCGTTTGAAATTACCGTGGAGTCGTCCAACGCCTATTATCTGGCGATTCCGGAAGCTATCGTCGAGCGGCCGGCGGTGCGGGATTTTTCTGCCTGGTTGCTCGAAGAGGCCCATGCCGACGGGGTTTGAGGCTTTTCAAGCTGCCGGATTGTCGAACCAAGGCGCGAAAATTCTGTCAAAATGCCCTTCTGGCAATTAGCCGGACTAAACACGGAGGATTAGAAATGAACGCTATTGCAAATCTCGCCGGCAAGAAAGGGTTGATTGTCGGCATGGCCAACAAGGACAGCATCGCTTTTGGTTGCGCACGCCAATGCAAAGCGGCCGGTGCCGCGATTGCCGCCACCTATCTGAATGCCAAGGCCGAGCCGCATGTTCGTCCGCTGGCCGAGGAAGTGGGTTCCGAGTTGTTCCTTCCTTGCGATGTGCTGATCCCCGGCCAACTGGAAGCTGTGTTCGAGGCGGTGGACAAGCACTGGGGCAAGCTCGATTTCGTCATTCACTCGATCGCCTTTGCGCCGCTGGCGGATTTGCACGGCCGCGTGGTCGAT
>JAFLDC010000171.1 GCA_017302775.1 Sphingomonadales bacterium | reverse complement strand
GATCGGCGCGTCGGGCCAATGGGAATCCGCGCGGGGGCTGGTGCTCACCTACAACAACAACACCGGCACCTGGGGCATGGAAATGCCCACGGGCACTTACACCCTCAGCGAGTTCAACGGGCCGGGCTTCCTGTATGACCGGGGCACCAATACCCTGACCGGATCGAACACCACCGCGGAACCGCGCTATGGCTGCGGAGAGGCTGGCGCGGGCTGCTTCAACATTGCTGGCACGATGAATTCCGGTTCGTTCCAGGCCCCGGTCTGGGGCACGGATGGCAGCCTGGCCGGGCTGTTCTCGATGCTGTTCTCCGGCAGCTGGTTCGTCAATGGTCAGCAAGTCGGCGGCGGCGCGACCGACGTTCCCGAACCCGGCCAGACCAGTTTGTTCGCCCTTGCGCTGGTTGCGGTCATGCTGCGGACCCGGCGGCGTCCGCAAGCGGCCCAGGGGTGACGATCGTGGCGGGCAGGGATCAACCCCTGCCCGCCCGTATCACTTAGAAGCCCAGCCCGATCCGCACGAACAGGCTGCGTCCCGGGGCCGGCAGCTTTTCCCCCACGGCCACGTCCGACAGCAGCACCCGGCTGCGCCCGGCGAGATGATCGGCATAACGCCGGTCCAACAGGTTCTCCACCCCGCCGGTAAGCGTGATCGACTGGCCCAGATTCACCCCGAACCACAGGTTGGCCGCAGCCCAGCCAGGGCTTGTCGCTTCGCTATTGGTAAGCGACACCTTGTCTTGCCGCGCTGCACCGGTCAGTTCCCCGGTAAGCGACCAGCCGCCGCCATCCCAGGTCAGCGCCAGCCGGCCGCCCAGCGGCGCGATGCGATAGAGGTTATCGGCGATATCGCGGCGCTGGCCGCGGACATAGCTGACCGTGCCTTCCAGCCGCAACTGCGGGGTGATCCGCCAGGTCAGATCGCCGTCGAAACCATACAGCTCGGCATCGACGTTGGTGGCGATCAGCGGCGTGGCATCCCCGTTCATCGTCGCGATCGCGATCTGCATCGGCATGGTGGCGGGCACCGGGGTGCCCTGTACATAGCCATCGATCCGGCGATAGAACAGCGATGGCCGGAAGCTGACCGGCCCGCTGACCAGATCAACCCCGGCTTCGATCGACCAGCTGACTTCGGGCCTTAGCGTCTGACGGCCGATATAGATGTTGCCATCGGCCAGCCCGCCGCTGGCCTCGGTCGGCAGCCAGCTGAACCGCTCGACTGCATTGGGGACGCGGGTCTTGCGGGCCAGCACCAGGCGCGGGCGCAGCATGCCGTCTTCGCGCCACAGCCGCAGCACCGCGTCCCAGGTGGTGTCGCGGCGGGGAAGATTGCCGCTTGCCGTCATCGCGGCCAGATTGGCGATCATCGCCGGAACCGCGGTGCCGACCAGCGGCCGGGCCATCCGCCCTTCGTGCCGATCGATCCGCGCACCCAGTTCGGCTTGCCAACCCCCGTGATCAAGCCGGGCCTCGGCAAAGGTGCCGATCCGCCATTGCCGGACATGCTCGAGCGATCCGATCAGGAAGGCGGGGTTGTGGGGGTTGGTGATGTTGACCAGCCGGTTGATCGTCATTCCATCCACGCCGATGCGCACGGACCCGATCCCCAGCCGCGCCGCGCCGGTCAGTGTCTGCGCCTCGGCATAGGAATAGCGGAACTGCGCAGGGCTGGCAGGGGCCGGACGCTGCGAAAAGTTGTCCATTCCGTGGCGGACGTCGGTGTAACCCAGCGTCAGATCGAACGGCAGTGTGCCGATCTTGCCATCAAATCCGGCGCGGACAAAATCGGTGTGAAAATAGTCGATGTCCATCGCATAGGGCGGATTGCCGCTCGGCCCGGTTTCCTGACGGCGATAATCGAGCGACAGGGTGTTGCCGCCAGCCCGGAACCCGCCGGACAGGCCCCAGGTCAGCCGCTCATACTGTGTGTCGCGGGCACGGCCGCCGGGGATGCGATAATCGCCGCCCTCTTCCCACGATGCGATCACGTTGATCCGCGCCCGGTCGCTGGCGAGCCCGGCTACACCGCCAACCGCCACGCCATCATCGGCGCTGCGATAGCTGGCTGCGAGGCTGACCACCGGAGACAGCGCAGCAGCGCCGCCGAAATCGACCGACTTGAGCCGGGCGTCGACCATGGCCCCCAGCCCCGGCCCTTCGCTGACGGGCGCGGCGCCGCGCGTGACGCTGATCGACCGGAGCAGGATCGCCGGGGCATAGTGCAGCGGCGGATCCATCGCGTTGGGCCCGCCGGTTTGGAACGACTGGCCGCCAACGCGGATCGCCACGCGATCGGAAAACAGGCCGCGGTACTGAACCTGACCGGATATCGGCCCGTTGCCGATCAGTGCCGCTCCGGGGAGGCGGGCGGCGAGCGCAGCGGCATCGGGCGCGCTGGCATGGCCCGCCACAGGGTCGGTTTCCGTTTCGAGCGGGGTGGAAAGACGCTGACCGGTCACCACGATGGTATCGGTCAAAGGGGCGATCGGCGCGGCTTCTTCGGCCAGCGCCGCCGGTGCGGACAGCAACAATGGCAGCGCCGCAGCGCTGCACAGCAGACGGTAGAACATGATCGGGCTTTCGTTTGATTTGCTTGGAAATGTGAACAGCAATCAGGCGAAAGCAGGCGGTCCCCTGGCAGGTGGGCGAAGGCTGCGGGCGGCGACCAGGCGGGCGGCGATCAGCCCGCGCCAGGCCGGTGCTGCGAATTGCGGGGCTTCGGCCAGCACCGGCTCTTGCGGGACATCAAGCGCCAGGCCCATCGCCAGGCCGTAAGGGCAGGGATCGCGCGGCTGGTCATCGCCGGGCGCAGCAGGGTCAAGCACAACGCTTGTCATGCCCGCGCCGGAGCAGAGCCGCACCTCGATCCCGCCGGGGGCGGCCACGGGCATGAACCCGGCGGGGATCGCCAGCCGCAGCGTCAGCGTCGCCGCCAGCAGCAGCACGATGAACAGCGGATCAAGGCGGCGCAGCGTGGTCATTGCCGGTCGCGCTAGGCGCTTGTGGCGGGGCGGTAAACGGCCTGAATCAATTTTCGCTAATATTCTTTCCGAAACCAGCGATCACAGCATTCGCGCAAACAGATATTCGGGATCGAGCTGTTCCCCGACCTTGAACGTAATGTCGGCCACCTTGGCAAAACCATAGCGGGCATAGAACCGGTGCGCGCCGTGGTTATCGGCATAGACGGAAAGCTGCGCCTCATCCGCGCCGCGCGCCGCGAACTGACCCATCGCCCACTCCATCAAGGCGGCGCCAATGCCCTGCCCGGTCGCCTGTGGTGCGGTGTACAGCTGCTTCAGCTCCATCACCCGGCTGCCCCGTGCGTATTCCGGAAACCCGCAGCCGAGGCCGATCTTGCAATAGCCCAGCAGCGCCCCATCGGCCTCGGCCAACTGGTAAATCCGGTCCGGGTTGGCCAGCTCTGCCGCCACCGCCGGTTCGGACAGGCTCTCCTCCAGAAACGCGGCAAGGTCTGCGGCCGAATAGAGGTCGCCAAACTTGGCGACGAAACTGTCCGTCGCAAGCCGCGAGATGGCGGGAATGTCGGCGGGTTTGGCGTCGCGCAGGATCATAGCTTTCTCGTCAGGCAAATGGAAAATTCGTCAGCAACATAGTCCCCGAACGGCGGACATTCCGCAAAGCCGTGACTTTCGTAGAGCCGCCGCGCCGGCAGGAACGGTGCAGGGCGTCCGGTTTCAAGGCTGATCCGGGAATAGCCACGCTGCTGCGCCACCGCAATCAGGTGCAGGAGCATCGCCTTGCCCGCGCCCTTGCCGCGAAAATCGGGATGAGCGCGCATCGATTTCAGTTCGCCGTGTGCGGGATCGAGCTGCTTGATGGCCCCGCACGCGGCCAGTGTCCCGCCCTGCCAGGCCGAATAGAATGTCACGTCAGCCGCACGCAGACGTGCAATCGGCATGGCGTGGACGCTGTCCGGCGGGGACCACTGGTGCATCTCCTCCAGATGCAGGCGCAGCAGCGCGGCAATTTCGGCCCCGGACAAATCGTCTTCGCGGATGAGATATTCCCCCATCGCCACTCTCTGCTATTCCTGCCCGCATGATTGCAACCCCGCTGCGCCGGTTTCTGGCCGGATTCGCCCTGACCCTGTCGTTTTTCGCCGCACCGGCGCTGGCCGGGCAATCGCCCGACGATCAGCCCGCCGCGCCGGCGCCGCGAACCTGGTCGATCGCCATTCACGGCGGTGCCGGGACGATGAGCCGCGACGCGATGACGCCTGAGAAAGAAGCTGAATACCGGGCGGCGCTGGATCGCGCCCTGGCTGCGGGTACCACCGTCCTCGAACGCGGCGGCTCGGCGCTTGATGCGGTGACGGCAGTGGTCACGACAATGGAGGACGATCCGCATTTCAACGCCGGACGCGGCGCGGTGTTCACCTGGGATGGCACCAATTCGCTCGATGCGGCGATCATGGATGGCCGCACCCGCAAGGCCGGGGCGGTCGCCGGGCTGATGCGCACGCGCAACCCGATCCTGGCGGCGCGCGCGGTGATGGAAAAAGGCCCGCACGTGTTCCTGACCGGCGACGGTGCGGAACAGTTCGCACGGCTCCACGGCGTACCGGAAACCGACCCGACGTGGTTCTTCACCCAGGAACGCTGGGACCAGCTGCAAAAGCTGAAGGCCGAGAAACTGTCCGCTTACGATGTCGATCACAAGTACGGCACGGTCGGCGCAGTCGCGGTTGACGGCGACGGTCATGTCGCTGCCGCCACCTCGACCGGCGGGCTCACCGGCAAGCGCTGGGGCCGGGTCGGCGATACCCCCGTGATCGGCGCGGGTACTTATGCCGATGACCGCGCCTGCGCCGTTTCAGCCACCGGCACCGGGGAATTCTTCATCCGCGAAGGTGTGGCGCACGAAATCTGCGCGCGGATCCGCTTCACCGGAGAAAGCGCCCAGACAGCAGCCGATGCCGTCATGCTGGAAACCGGTGAGATGGGCGGAGACGGCGGCGTGATCGTGGTGACGCCCGATGGCCAGGCGGTGTTTTCATTCAACACCGCGGGAATGTACCGCGCCCGCGCGACCAGCACCGGCCTGAAGGAAGTGGCGATCTTCCGCGAGGATGGCCCGGGCGGTATCGCGCCGCCCAAGGCGGTCGAGCCGGAACCGCCGGTGCCGAGCGAACCCGCCCCTGCCCCGCGCATTGAGCCAAAGCTGTAAATCAGGCGCACAATCCCGGCGCGGAGTGCCCGAAAACGGCTCAACTCGCGAACTTGTCTGCCTTGCGCTTGCCCATCCGCATTCCCGCTTCCAGCCGGGCGCGAAGCTGGGTGTAGTAGGCTTCAAGAAACGCCTGCTCATCGCCTGCGCCAGGGTTCCAGCCGAGCTTGCGGCAGATCGCCTCGTGCACGGCAACCATCGCCTCGTGGCGGTTCTCGCGCAGCACCCGTTCCAGCGTCTGCAGTTCATACTCGCCATAGATCGCCAGTTCGTCATCGCTGAACTTGTACGATACGCCCGTGGTGTGGCTCTGCCCGGTAACCGCCGCGCGCCCGGTCGACATTGCGGCTTCCAGCTTGGTGCGCGGCGCCTCGAGCACCCAGGTCCCGGCAATCAGATCTCCGGCGCGCAGCCGGTCGCGGTTGAAGAACGGGAATAGCGCGAAGATCAGCAACCACGCCGTCATCGGCCACTTGATCGGGCTTTCATCGGACTGGAAGCTGATCAGGGCGGTCAGTGGCAGAAGAATCTCGATATCGCGCAGCAGATTGCGCGCCAGCACCATTTCGGTGCTCAGCCGCCCGCCATCGCGCGCGGCGATGCGGATGCCGGTCATTCGCTTGCCCGGTGTTGCGCCGCGTGCGCCCAGCTCAAAGAACAGGAAATAGCCATAGCGGAACAGGAACAGCGTCAGCACGACCAGGATGATGATGAACTGGGCAACCCCCGGAATCTCCTGTTTCTCCTCGCCCAGCGTACTCATCAGTGTGGGGTACAGTCCCGACAGACTGTAAAACAACACCACCATAACCACGATCACCGTGACCGTGATGATAGTAAGGTCGATCATCAGCGCGCCAAACCGGCTACCCCGGCTGGCCAGCGTGACCGGCAGGGCGATCCCCTCTGGCGTGACCAGCTGGCGGACGGGATTGGACCGGGCAGGCACGGCGCGGCTCATTCGGCCTCGCTCCCGGGCGGGCTGCGGCGCAGCAGGAAGAAATAGGCCAGCCACAGCACCAGCATTCC
>JAFLDC010000170.1 GCA_017302775.1 Sphingomonadales bacterium | reverse complement strand
AAGATCATGGCCGAATAGGTTTCAACCGAGCCAATGCCATAGAGGCAGGATACCGAGGCGACGATGATCACGTCATCACGTTCCAGCAGTGCACGGGTGGCGGAATGGCGCATCCGGTCGATCGCTTCGTTTACGCTCGATTCTTTTTCAATGTAGGTATCGCTGCGTGGCACATAGGCTTCGGGCTGATAGTAGTCGTAATAAGAAACGAAATACTCGACCGCGTTGTCGGGAAAGAAGCTCTTCATCTCGCCATAGAGCTGCGCGGCGAGGATCTTGTTGGGCGCGAGGATCAGCGCCGGGCGCTGGGTCGCTTCGATCACCTGGGCCATGGTGAAGGTCTTGCCGCTGCCCGTGACGCCCAACAATACCTGCGTCGTCTCGCCGTTGGATACCCCCTCCACCAATTCGGCTATCGCGGTAGGCTGATCCCCAGCGGGCCTATATTCAGACGAAATTTTAAAACGTCGCTGATCGGCCAGCTTCTCAGGGCGGGCAGGCTTATGGGGAACAAAGGCCCCGCTCGTATCGGGTTCGTCGAGTCCGCGACGTATGATCAGTTCGGCCATGAACCGGGATATGGGAGTTTATGGTTTGTTCTGCAATGACGATGTGCGCCTGTTGCACAGCGAAGTTGTGCAACTTTGCTCAATCAGGATAGACCCCGCGCAGCACCTCGTCGAAGTGGGCCTTGATAAGTGCGTTGCAGTCGCAGGATACGGCGCTGAGACGGTCTTCATCCAGAACTTCGATGGCGCGGTGACGGGTGGCGACCATGCCCTCGGATCGCAATTTGGCGAGCACGCGACCAACGTAACTGCGCCCGACCCCGAGCAGTCCGGCCAGCTGTTCCTGCGTCAACTGGATCCGGCTTGAGCTGGTACGCTCCTGCGAGGCCAGCAACCAGCGCGCGGCGCGCTGCTCGATCCCGTGCGCGGCGTTGCAGGCAACAGCCTGAAAGATCTGTGCTGCAAAGCAGTCGGCATAACGATTGAACAGGCGCTCGACCGAGCGGCGCTGATCTTTGATCCGGTCAAGTTCGGCCAGCGAGATTTTGAGGAACCGGCCTTCATGCAACACGGTTGCGCGTGCGAATGCCGGAAGCCGGCCGTTGCTAACTACGCCGCCCAGGGCGCCTTCGCGGCCGACCATGGCGGTTTCGATGGCGCGACCATCTTCCAGCACGACATAAAAGCTGGCGATCGCGCTACCGCATGGAAAATAGCACTGCTCGATCGAATCGCCGGGTTCGAATAGCCGATCGCCCACAGGCAGGGTAACGGCCCGCAGTAAGGGTTCGACCACTGCGCGATCATCCTCACGCAACGCGGCGAGCAAATTATTACCATCCATTCCGTTTTGCATTTTGCCCCTCTGGCGCCCGCGATAGTGCGAGTCGGCGATGGCTACTGTGCATTAGTGCACAGACAATCCCAAAATGAGCCCTAGAAGATCCTTCCCGCAGCCGGAGCAATCGGCGGGGAAGGGCATTGCGATGGCAGGCTATGGCAGTGTTCTGGTCTACGAAGACAACCCTTTGGTACTGATGGACGCCGAGGAAACCCTTTATAGAAGGGGGTTCGCCCGGGTTTTGACTGCCAGGTCCGAACCGGTGGCTTTAAGCATGGCGCGTGACGAAATGCTCCAGTTCGCTTTGGTTTCGGCGTTCACCACCGATGCGGATGGCGCCTGTGTGGCGGATCAGCTGGCCGCGCGTGGAGTGCCCTTTGCGTTCAGCTGCGACTTTGCCGATGGCAGCGATCGGCCTGAGCGTTGGCATAAGGTGCCGTTTCTGGTCCGCCCCTATACGGAAAGTGACGTCTCCGGCTTGTTGGCGCAGTTCGGATTATAGCTGGAGCGGATTTTGCTGTTCCTTAGGAAAGTGCCGATAGGGCGGCGGTATGGCAGGAATGCAAACGATCCAGATGCTCGGCCTGATCGGTGCGGCGTCATATTTTGCTGCGCGGCTGGCCCGTGCCTCTCAGCATGCAGCATTCTACCGCTATGCGATCGTAGTCCAGCCGCGGGGCCGGTTGCCGGTGATGCCGCGCGGATTTAAGGTACTGACACTGCAACTGGATGATCTGGCGCATCATACCGTTGATGCTGATCCAGTGGTTCTGGCCCGGCGCTTTGATGAAGGCTTGTCATGTCTTGGTGCCTTCGATAGCCACAACCGGCTGACCGGCCTGGTTTGGCTGCGTGTTGCAATACACGACGAAGACGAGGTGGCCGTACGGTTCATATTGCCGAATAAATGCTGCTGGGACACCGGCTTGTGGATTGCCCCGCAGCATCGCCTGGGGCGGACTTTCGCAGCATTGTGGGCAGGCGTCGGGGAATGGATGGATGCGCGCGGGCTGACGCATTCACTCAGCCGAGTTAGCGACTACAACCAGCCCGCTTTGCTTGCGCACAAAAGGATGGGTGCCAGTGTGCTGGCGCACCGCATATTCGTTCGTTTCGGCTCGTGGCAATGGTCAAACGGAACGCATCCACGCCTTGTGCGGCTAGGCGGAAGGCGCGAGGCCGAACTCGACCTCGCGCCGTTGTGGGATCAGGCCGGGAGCGTCAGCGCTTCATAGCGCTCAAGGTGCCAGTCGGCCGGGCCGAACTGGATTTCGATCATCGTCGCTCGTTTGAAGTAGTGACCGATGGCCAGTTCCATCGTGATGCCGATCCCGCCGTGCGTCTGCACCGCGGACTGGCCGACGAACTTGATCGAGCGGCTGACTTTGGCCTTGACCTGGCTGACCGCAGCCTTGCGCTGCTCAGCCGGAAGATCAAGCTTAAGTGCGCCCATCAGCGTCATCGAGGCAATCTGCTCCGCTTCCACCAGCATGTCGGCCATGCGGTGTTGCAAGGCCTGGAATTTGCCGATCGGCTGACCGAACTGCTTGCGCTCCTGGGTATATTTCACGGTGCCTTCAAGCAGCTTGCGGGCAATCCCGGTGCCTTCGGCGCAAATCCCAACCGTTGCCTGGTCAACCACCTGTTCCACCAACGCGATCCCGCCGGGAATCAGCGCGTCACCGGGTATCGCGACATTTTCAAAGTAGACTTCAGCGGCGCGGAAGCCATCAACTGTGGCGTAGTCGCGCAGGGTAACCCCTGCGGACTTCGCGTCAATCAGGAACAGTTCAACGCCGTCCCGTTCACGGCGACTGCCGCCCGTCCGGGCGGTGACCAGCAAGTGGGTGGCCCACGGCGCGGCATAGACGGAGGCCTTGTGTCCATTCAGGACATAGCCCGCGCCGTCTGCCTTCGCGGTCGTGCCGATGTCGGCCAGATTGTAACGACCCTGCGGTTCGCCATAGGCAAACGCGATAATGGCGTCACCGGCGATGATCTGCGGGATGACCTGCTCGGCCATCGCACCACCCGCCGTCTGCAGCGCACCGCCACCAATCACGACCGTCTGCAGCCAGGGTTCGATCGCGATAACCTTGCCCAGTTCTTCCATCATGATCATGTTTTCAAGATGGCCGCCGCCCATTCCGCCGTACTGTTCAGCAAAAGGTGCGCAGGTCAGACCCAGTTCGGTGGCGATCGCCCGCCATATTCCGGGATCGCGGCCTTCAGGGCGTTCCAGCATCTTCTTGCGGGTTTCAAAGTCGTAGGTATCGGACAGGAACCGCGCGAGGCTGTCGCGCACCATATCCTGGGTTTCAGTAAAGCTCAGATCCATGTTTTCAAATCCTCAGAGGCCGAGAACCATCTTGGCGATGATGTTGCGCTGGATTTCGTTCGACCCGCCATAAATCGTAGTCTTGCGCGCATTGTAATAAACCGGCGCGGCGCGATTGGCCCAGGCCGGGCCGACGGCGTGTTCGTTATCGCCTTCACCAAAACTGCGGAAATAGGGTGCGCCATAGTGGCCAGCCATTTCCAGGGTCAGTTCGGTCAGGCGCTGCTGGATCTCGCTGCCTTTGATCTTGAGTACTGAGCTTTCCGGACCGGGGCCCTTGCCGGCCGCCATGCCTGACAGGGTGCGCAATTCGGTAAATTCCAGCGCGGCCAGATCCATTTCAAGTTCGGCCACCTTGCGGCGGAAGAAGGGATTGGCCAGCAGCGGCTTGTCACCATCCAGTTCGGTCGCCGCAATCTCGCGAATTCGTTCGACCCCGCGCTTGGAGCTGGCAACGCCGGCGATCCCGACGCGTTCATGTGCCAGCAGGAACTTGGCGCAGGTCCAGCCCTTGTTCTCTTCATAGACACGATTGGCGACTGGAACTTTGACGTTGTCGAGGAATACCTCGTTGACCTCGTGCTCGCCGCCCAAGGTGATAATCGGACGCACTTCGATACCGGGTGATTTCATGTCGATCAGCAGGAATGAGATGCCTTCCTGCTGCTTGGCATCAGGGTCGGTGCGAACCAGGAAGAACCCCCAGTCGGCGTGCTGGGCCATGGTGGTCCAGGTCTTCTGCCCGTTGACGATATAGTGATCGCCGTCACGCTCTGCCTTGGTACGGAGCGAGGCAAGATCGGAACCGGAACCGGGTTCGGAGTAACCCTGGCACCACCAATCCTCGCCCGAAAGGATACGAGGCAGGAAGTGTGCCTTCTGCTCGGGCGTACCGAAAGTGTAGATCACCGGACCAACCATGGTCAGACCAAACGGCATCAGCCGGATGCAATCGGCCCGCGCGGTTTCTTCCGACCAGATGTAGCGCTGCGTCACGGTCCAGCCGGTGCCGCCGTATTCGACCGGCCAGGCTGGAGCAACCCAGCCCTTCTTGTGCAGGACCTTGTGCCATGACAGGAAATCTTCCTTGGAGAGCTCATCACCCTCATCCTGCTTCCCGCGTAGCTCGGCAGGATAGTTTTCGGCGATAAAAGTGCGGACTTCATCACGGAAGGCCAGCTCTTCGGGGCTGAATTCAAGGTCCATGGCGGCTCTCTCCAAAAGCTTAGTTAAATACAGAATGGCGCGGTTTTCCGTGCTTCGCAAGGGTTGTGAGCGGTGTGATTGCGGGTTTGGCGGCCGTTCAACGGCGATCGCGCCGATTGCGAAGTCCGCTGCCGTTACGGCAAGGCGGGGCAGCGGCCGGTTCGGTTCGAGCTGGGGTTAGGGATCGCGCGTGGATAAATTCCCGACGGGCATGGGGCTTGCACCGATTTTGTCACTTGATAGGCTGCGATCAACGGCACTCAAGACTCGGGAATTACCTACATGTCCAGATCATTGATCGGTTCGCTGGCCATGGTTTCGGCATTGACCATGGCAGGATGCGGTCAGTCATCCGGTGAAAATACCGGCGCAACGGATCCCGCGAAGGCTGCGGCAGAAATGGCGTTCCAGTTCCAGCCCGGGAAGTATCGAACCACCGTGGAATTCGGCAAGGTCGAGATGCCAGGGATGCCTCCGGCGATGGCCGGGCAGATGAAATCGATGATGAGCCAGAACACCAGCACCAGGAAGATCATCGGCGTCAGCGACAGGAACGACTCATAGACGATGGGCGGCACGCTCTCGGGAAGCCGGATCACCAGCTTCTGGTCCGTGAAAAACTTCTGCACGCGGACGGTGATCAGCGCGATCAGCACGGCGGTGAAGAGTCCCTTCGAACCGAGGCCGTCCATGGCCAGGACCTGGTCCTCCGGCTGGATGTTCAGCTGCACGAGCAGGAACACGAGGGTGGCCATCGAGGCACTCACCACCGCCTCCTGCTTCATGGCCTTGCCCAGGTCGTAGGCGATGGCGAAGGACACAAAGACGGAGAGCAGCCCGAAGGTGGCCGTGACCGGCGCCTTGAGCAGGGGCAGGTAGTCCTTGATGCGATCCTCCCAGCCCGCCACCGGCAGGTAGGCCACGACGAGGAACAGGCCGCCAATGATGGTCAGCGGCACGACCGACACCATCCCGGCGCGGATCGCGGCCAGGTAGACGTTGTCGCTCACCGCCGTCAGCGCCGGCACCAGGTACCGGTTCAGGAATCGCATCGCCGCGTTCACAGTCTTTTTCCCATGTAGAGGCATCCGTCGGTGGGCGTGCCCACGCGGACCAGTTCATCGAAGCCGAGGCGCCGGTAGAATCCCTGGGCGGGGACGTTGAGCAGGCTCACCCCCAGGTGGGCGCCCGGGCAGCCGGACTGCCGCAGCAGGTCCATGACCTGCCCCATCATGCGGCGCCCGAAGCCGCGGCCCTGGGCGCGTTCGAGCAGGTCGATGTGGAGGTGCGAGGGGTAGGCGGCGTAGGGCTCGGGGCAGTAATAGTCCGGATGATGGTACCAGTGGTGGACCGTCTGCACC
>JAFLDC010000017.1 GCA_017302775.1 Sphingomonadales bacterium | reverse complement strand
CGGATTGCCGCTGTTCGAAACACGGGCGCTGCTTAGGGCGGCAGGCTTCCCCATTGGCTGAGTGGCTTGTCGAAAATGGTATCGGCGAGGAGCGGGCGCTTCTGCTTGATCGCGAAGAAGTAGTGGCAGCACGCGTTCGTTGGCCAGGGGGATTGGAGGCAGGACGGGTCGCTGATGCCAAGCTGATTCATCGAACGGCTAACTCCCGGCGCGGCACTGCACGCTTTCAAGACGGCGAAGAAGCACTGGTCGACGGCTTGCCCCCTGATGCCAGCGAAGGCTCGATGCTCCGATTGCTTGTGAGCCGCTCGGCAATGGCCGAACGGGGACGACTGAAGCATGCGCAAGCGCGGCCGACGACAGCGGAACCGCGTTCGGCCCCTTCCCTTGCCGAAGAACTAGGAGCCTCGGTCGTTCGGCGTTTTCCAAAGGGACTGTGGGAGGAACTGTTTGCCGGAGCCTGGTCTGGCGAGATTGCCTTTGCCGGTGGGGCGCTAACCCTGTCGCCTACCCCGGCAATGACACTGATCGACATCGATGGCCCCTTGGCGCCTCGCGATCTGGCACTGGCAGCGGTGAAGCCTATTGCAAACGCTCTCACCCGGCTCGATCTGGCAGGGTCGATAGGGATCGACTTCCCGACTTTGGCCGACAAGAACGACCGTAAACAGGTTGACGGAACGCTGGAACGGGCCCTGGACGATTGGGCGCATGAGCGCACGGCGATGAATGGCTTCGGTTTCGTTCAACTGGTGGCGCGGCTGACCCGCCCTTCGCTGCTGCACCTGTTCGCTCGCGACCAGACAGGTGCGGCTGCCCGGTTTCTGCTGCGCCAGGCCGAGCTGGTTGATACTCCCGGCGCGTTGCTGCTGACCTGTAATCCGCTGGTCCGAGCCCGGCTAAGCGCCGAATGGTTGGCCGAACTGGGCTGCCGTACTGGCCGGGAAATTCGCTTGACCGCCAATCCGGGACTTGCCCTTGATGGCGGATTCGCCCAGGCGGTGCGCGTATGATCAAGTCCAATCGCAAGTGCCCGGTCTGCGGAAAACCGCGCGTCGATACCCACGCTCCGTTCTGCGGCGTTCGCTGTAAGGACCGCGATCTGGTGCGGTGGTTGGACGGGGGTTACGCCATTCCCGGCCCACCCGCGATCGATGAAGAAGAAGGAAAGGCCTGAAACCCTCTTGCCAAGCGCGTCTGCCTTCGCCATAGGCGCGCTTCCCATCGCGCGGTGCCCATCGGGCGCAACGCCGAAGCGATGCCCGGATAGCTCAGTTGGTAGAGCAGCGGATTGAAAATCCGCGTGTCGGTGGTTCGAATCCGCCTCCGGGCACCACTCCTTCAGCCTTTCAACTGCGACCACGCTGTCAGGGCTCTAGCTCGCCCCGCGACATGCGACACCAGTTTGGCCGGATAACCCCGCACCGGCAACGGTGGATCATGAATTGCGGCATCAGGCAGGTGCGCCAATTCAGGTACCCAGCGACGGATATATTCGCCTGCATCGAACTTTTCGGATTGGCCGAGCGGCGCCATGATTCGCACGAACATATTGGCATCCACCCCGCTGCCCGCACTCCACTGCCAATTGACCGCATTCTGTCCATAATCAGCATCGACCAGCGTATCCCAGAACCACTGCTCGCCGCGTCGCCAGTCGATCAGCAGATGCTTTATGAGGAAGGAAGCGGCGATCATCCGCACCCGGTTATGCATCCAGCCGCTGTGCCATAGCTGACGCATGCCCGCATCGACGATCGGATAGCCGGTCCGCCCCTGCTGCCATGCGATCATATCGGCTTCAGCCTCGTCCCCGGTACGCCACTGCAGTGCGTCAAACTCTGATCTGGCATTTCGGGCGCCATATTCAGGCAATTGAAGGATTACGTTCTGCGCGTAGTCACGCCAGCCGATCTCACCAAGGAATGTGCCGACAGATCCGCCCTGCCCGGCGATGCGGTGCCAGATGGTCGCTGGCGAAATTTCTCCAAAGGCCAGATGCGGTGACAGCCGCGACGTGCCCTCCATAGCTGGCAGATTACGACGGGCTTCATACCGCGCCGCGCGGGCTGCAAACTGGCTCAACCTGTCGCCCGCACCCTGTTCGCCTGGGGTCCATTCCTCACGAAACCCGCCAGCCCAATCCGGCTTAACGGGCAGCAGGCTCCAATCATCCAGATTGTCGCTACCGGGCCACTGCGACGGCGCACTGATCGCGGCGGGAGCACTATGTGGCGACGGTGGCGGCAGACGCTCGCTCAATGCGCGCCAAAACGGGGTGTAGATCTTATATAGCGTGCCCGACCCGCTCAGCACGGTCCCCGGCGGGGCGAGGTAATTGCCGTGATGCAGATGCAGCCTCAGCCGTTTCGCCACGGCGCGTTCAGCGTTGCGCCACCACGGTTCGTAATGATGCAGAGCGTGAATGTCCCGCGCTCCGGTTTGTTCGGCCAGTTCTGCCAGAACATCCTCGCAGCGGCCACGACGCAGGATGAGCCTTGAGCCGCGCGTCCGCAAATCCTTGTCGAGAGCGGCCAACGAATGATGCAACCACCAGCGGCTCGCTGCTCCCATCTTGCGATGCGCCGCGCATTGATCATCCAGTACATAGACCGGCACGACGGGCCCGGAGGCGCAAGCCGCGGCCAAGGCAGCCTGATCGGCCAGTCGCAGGTCGCGTCGTAACCAGACCAGACTGGGCTCAGCCATCAGTGCGGCTTCAGTTCAACTGTAAAGTTGTCTCGCGCGGGGCTGTCCATGAAGCGTTGATCACTCAGTACGATGCTGCTTTGCCCCTGCCGGGCGATCGGCATTCGGGTCCAGAACAGGAATGCCTGCGCCGCGGGATCACCTTTGGCCCACTCCGCAATGCGCGGATCTTCCATACCGGTTTTGCGAATAACCCGCGGATAGCGCTGGCAGGCTGTCAGGTCGCAATGGACCGTCCCATAAAAGCCGTCATCAGATCGCCACAGCACTTCGCGCTGCCAGAACAGGATCGGCACGGCATTGGCCACGGCCATGTCGACCTGCGGCTCCGCCGCGCGCACCGCCGCAACCGCTGCCCGGCTAATTGCCATATTGGCTCCAACGTAACAGGCGACCACCCCCAGCGCGATCCGCGCCGGTCTGGTCCAGTCAATCCGCCCGGACCGTTCGGCCCGCAACGAACGCCAGACGCCCACGCCCAGTGCGACCAGAATCCAGATATCGATGATGAACAGGGTATCGCCGTAAAACCACTGGTGCGAAAACGGCTCCAGCAACCGTACGCCATAATTGTTGAACCAATCGAACAACGGATGGCTGAGCGTGCCGATATAGCACAGCGCGAGAAGCCATCCGAAGCGAATGGGCGCACGCCCCTCAGGCCGCTTACCGCGTCGGGTCTGCCAACGATCGAACCACGTCAGCAGGCATGCGAGCAGCACCGGCAGAAGCACCATGGCGATCGGCCCGTGGGTGATCCCACGCCGCATTGCCAAGCTTTCCAGCCCGTAAACAACGCAGCCAGCGTCTATGTCGGGTATGTTCGCGGCCAGGATCAGTGCCGGCATGGCCAGCCCGGTCTTGCGCTTTAACCCAGCCTGGCCCAGCGCGGCACCGATCAGTGAGTGCGTGAGGTTGTCCATGCCCGTGCTCGGATCAGGCCGGGTGCCCTTCTTCCGGATGAACCGTCCAAGTCTGACCCTTGGCAAGCAACTTGCCCAGATCCGTCGACTTCCCTTCGCGGGCCTTGGCGTCTTGCCCCAACACTGTGTCCTCGTAGGTGGGGCGAGGATCATCGTAGATCACGCCAAGCGCCATCGGGAATGGCCCGAACGGCATTTCGACCAGCATATGCGCGATCGAGCGGTTGGCGACGTCATGAACGATCACTCCCGCCGCCTGCCAATCGCCATCGGTGACATCCACCACTTTGAGCGTCAGCTTGTCGCCATCAAGTGCAATTCCTTGTGCCCCCTTTGCGAACAGCATGGGCTCACCGTCTTTGAGCCACAGCTGCCGGTCCTCCGCACCCTTGGGAGCGGCGAAGTCTTCGAAGACGTCCTTGTTGTAAACGATGCAGTTCTGGAAAATTTCCACGAAGGCAGCACCTTTGTGGGCGTATGCCGCCTTGAGCACTGTTCCCAGTTCTTTCGACACGTCAAACCCGCGCGCGATGAACCGCGCCCCTGCACCCAGCGCAAAGGCGCAGGGCAGTGCGGGCCGGTCGACCGAGCCCAAGGGCGTGGTCGGGCTGGTGGTGCCCTGGCGGCTGGTCGGCGAGTACTGGCCTTTGGTCAGCCCGTAGATTTCGTTGTTGAACAGCAGCACCTGCGAATTGATGTTGCGACGCAGGAAATGCATCGTGTGGTTGCCGCCGATCGACATCCCGTCGCCGTCGCCCGTGACCAGCCAGATATCCAGTTCCGGATTGGCCAACTTGATCCCTGTCGCCACTGCGGGCGCACGGCCATGGATCGTGTGGAAGCCATAGCTTTCGACGTAATAAGGAAAGCGGCTGGAACAACCGATCCCGCTGACAAACACCGTTTTAGCGGGATCAGCACCGATCTCAGGCAAGGTACGCTGCACCGCCTTGAGGATCGCATAGTCCCCGCAGCCGGGACACCAGCGGACCTCCTGGTCCGATTCCCAGTCCTTGAGGGTGGTTTGGAAGGGGGTCATGTCGTTCATGGCGTTCCTCTTGGGGCAACAACGCAAAAGCGTCAGCCCAAAGCTTCTTCTATCGCAGCTTCGATCTCGGCAATCGTAAACGGCTGGCCGCTCACCTTGTTGTAAGGCTTTGCATCAACCAGGAACTGATCGCGCAGCACGGTCTTGAACTGGCCCGTGTTCATTTCGGGCACCAGGATCCGGTCGTACCCGCGCAGCAGGTCGCCAAGATTCTCCGGCAGTGGCCAGATGTGGCGGACGTGGATGTGATGCACATCAAGTCCCTTGGCGCGCGCGCGGCGCACCGCCTGGTGGATAGGGCCGTAAGTGCTGCCCCAGCCGACCACCGCAAGCTTGCCAGTAGTACTACCCAGCGCGACGTCCTGCGCCGGTATGCTCTTGGCCACACCATCGACCTTGGCCTTGCGCGCATCTGTCATCGCCTGGTGGGCAGCGGGGCTATAGTCGAGGTTGCCGGTGCCTGGATTCTTCTCGATCCCGCCGATCCGGTGGGTCAGGCCCGGGGTGCCCGGCTTGATCCACGGCCGCGCGCCCTTCTCGTCGCGGGCATAGGGCAGCAGCGTCTCTTCCGGGCCATTGCGTTCCTGAAGGAACGTCACCGGGAATGGCTCGTAACTTGCCGGATCAGGCACTGCCCAAGGCTCCGCCGCATTGGCGATGTACCCGTCGGTCAGCAATATCACCGGGGTCATGTATTGCGTTGCGATACGGCAGGCTTCGATTGCACACTCGAACGCATCGCTGGGGCTGCGCGCAGCGATCACCGGCATCGGGGTATCGCCGTTACGGCCATAGACGGCTTGATAAAGGTCCGACTGCTCGGTCTTGGTGGGAAGGCCGGTGGACGGCCCGCCGCGCTGCGAGTTGACGATCACCAACGGTAGCTCGGTCATGGCGGCCAGCCCCATCGCCTCGGTTTTGAGCGCGATGCCGGGGCCTGATGAGGAAGTCACCCCGAGATGTCCCGCATAGCTGGCGCCGATCGCCGATGCGATCGCAGCAATCTCGTCCTCAGCCTGGAAGGTGGTGACACCGAATTCCTTAAGACCGACCAGATAGTGCAGGATCGAGCTGGCAGGCGTAATCGGATAGCCGCCGAAGAACATCGGCAGGTGCGCCAGCTGCGCTCCCGCAACCAGACCCAGTGCAACCGCTTCAGCACCGGTGATCGTGCGGTACAGTCCTGCCGGTGCTGGCACGGCATCGAGGTGCTGCTTGTGCAACTGCCCTCCCAGTTCCGCCGTTTCGCCATAGGCATGTCCGGCGTTAAGCGCGGCGATATTGGCTTCGGCCAACACCGGATTCTTACGGAACTTGTTGTTGAGCCACTCGATCAGCGGCGCACGGTCACGGTCGAACATCCACAGTGCGAGACCCAGCGTCCACATATTCTTGCAGCGCAGGGCGTCCTTGTTGCCCAGCCCGAAAGGCTTGACCGCCTCGACCGTAAGCGCGCTGATATCGAAAGACAGCACTTGCCACTTCGATAGCGAACCATCCTCCAGCGGGCTGATCTCGTACCTGGCCTTTTCGAGGTTACGCTTAGTGAACTCACCGGTGTCGGCGATAATCAATCCGCCTGGTTTCAGTGCGCCCACATTGGTTTTCAGCGCGGCCGGGTTCATCGCTACCAACACGTCCGGGGCATCCCCGGCAGTGTCGATCTCAGTCGATCCGAAGTTAATCTGGAAGGCCGAAACCCCAAACAGGGTACCTTGCGGCGCGCGAATTTCTGCCGGAAAATCTGGAAATGTGGCAAAGTCATTACCCGCCAGTGCGCTCGACAGGGTGAACTGCCCCCCGGTGAGCTGCATGCCATCGCCTGAGTCTCCGGCGAAACGTACGACTACCGCTTCCGGGCTGTTCTTGGTGAGTGTGTCTGCTTCGGCGATTTGCGTTGCCATGCTTCTTCCTTGTCAGGCGGACCATGTGCCTGTCTGGCGCGCCCTAGTCCCCTCTCCGCTTGCTGCGCAATCAAGAAAAACTGCGCGGCGGGCAATTCGACAAGAGGACCGCCAAGGCGGCTAGTCAAGTGGCTAAACGCAATTTAACCTGCCGATTAAGCAGATCGCAGAGAGGAAACCCTGATGACCGATTCCCCCATTATCCGCGAAGATGTGCAGGGCTTCCTGGCGCTGGTTAACAGCCTGCCGGCACCCGAAGTGCTCGATCCATCCGAACAGCGCGCTGGCTATCTCGGCCTCAAGGCAATGACCGAAGCCGACCCGCGGGAACTTGCAACAATCAAGAACCTGACCTGCCCTGGTCCGGCCGGCGATATCCCGGTGCGGTTCTATGACGTCCGGGAAAGCCGCGATCCATCACCGGTTGTACTGTTCTTCCATGGCGGCGGATTCGTGATCGGCGATCTGGACACACATAATGCGCTGTGTACCGAGCTTTCCGCCGAACTCGACCTGCCGGTGTTGGCCGTGCACTATCGGCTGGCGCCCGAATATGCATTCCCCGCCGCGCCTGACGATTGCGAGGCTGCCGCACGCTGGCTGGCAGCCAGTCCGGCAGAACTGGACCGTAAGGTTACGGGATTGATCACTATCGGCGGCAGCGCCGGCGGCAATCTTGCAACGGTTACCGCCCGCGCCTTATGCGACAAGCCAGCGGCGGCACCGATGCTACTGCAGGTGCTGCTCTACCCGGCCACGGACGAAAGTCAGGACGGGTCGATGCAGACCTTCGCAGAAGGTCATCTGCTGACCAAGGTTGCCATGGACTGGTTCTATTCACTGTACCTGCCCAAAAGCGGCGACCCGCGAGCATTCCCAATCCATGCCAGCGCTGAGGGAATGTGCCCCTCGATCGTGGTCACCGCTGGCCTGGACCCCTTGCAGGATCAAGGCCGGCGGATGGCGGCGAAGCTTGTCGATGCGGGAGTGGACACGATCTATCTGCACATCGCAGGCATAACTCACGATTTTTCCAGCACACGCAAGGCACTGCCGAGCGCTGCTGCTGCGACTGCAAAGGTCATCACTGCGATGAAGTTGATGTTGCAACGGGTTTGAGAGTAAGGGAGCGCCGATGAGCGATCTCCACACTACTCTCCCTTACCGCCCCTGCGTCGGCATTATGCTGGTCAACTCTGCCGGACAGGCTTTTGTCGGTCGGCGGATCGATACGCGCGGTCAGCCTGACGAAGGCGGAGTCTATTGGCAAATGCCGCAAGGCGGGGTTGATGAAGGCGAGGATTTGCGCGCTGCGGCGCTGCGCGAATTGTGGGAAGAAACGGGGGTTGAAGAACGTCACATCACCGTGATCGCCCAGACTCGCGAGGAATTGCTGTACGACCTTCCTGATGAACTGATCGGCAAATTGTGGAAGGGCCGTTATCGCGGCCAGCGCCAGCATTGGTTCCTGGCACGCTTTTCTGGTGATGACGCCGACATCCATTTGGAACGCCACAATCCGCCTGAATTTGCTGAATGGCGCTGGGCAGATCCGGCAGACCTGCCGGACATGATCGTGCCATTCAAGAAACGGGTCTATCGCGGGGTGCTGGACGAGTTCAGGGACCTTATCTAGTTCAGAGACCTTATCTAGTAAGGTGCGACAATCGCCCCTCCCCCCCTTTACCGGCAAATCAATTCGCTGAAACTTCGGGCTTGGCCTCCACCTGGTCGGCAGTGACCACTTGCGGTGCCGGCCCCTTGGCAATGGCCGCAGCCAATTGACGCGCTGGTGCACACGTCTTGTTACCGCATAGCTGCTCGAGCTTGGTCAAATTACGCCGCGCCTTCTCAATCGCGCCCTTTTCAACCAGCGTCTCCCCCTCGCCCGCGATCGCGTACTGATTTTCAGGATCGAGCTTCAACGCTTCCCGATAATAGCGCAGCGCCTTGCCCTGCATGCCCTGCTTACGGGTTGCCTCAGCAAGGTTGAGGTAGATTGCAACATGCCCGGGCTGAATCGCCAGCGCCGCCTCAAAACTGTCGATTGCATCATCCAACTTGCCTTCGGCCAGAGCTTTGCGCCCCTCAGCGACCAACGAGGCGGCACGCGGATCAAGCGGGACCGGCGGCGCGCTGTAACCGGTGCTGGCGGTGACCGCTGCCAACAACGCAAGCGCAAGTGCGGCGGGAGTGTAACGCATGATCTGCTCCTTGAGCGTTGCCATTTGCCTGTCACCTAACATGGCGAATCAAAACAGGCGATGAAAAAGCCATCAGTCTCGTCCGCCCATGGCGAAAGTCGCCAGCCAGCCCCACGCGGGCTGCCGGCCGGCAATTTCGCCGTGTTTACGCGCCACTGCGAATGGCCAATCATGAAGGCATCCACCTGATCGGTGCCTTCTGCATCAAGCAACGAACATGTGATGAAGATCAAGCGCCCGCCAGGGCGGAGCAGCGTTGCCGCCAGATCAAGCAGTCGCGCCTGCGTTGCCGCATATCGCGCCACCTCGCGCGGGTTTATCCGCCAGCGTCCTTCCGGGTTCCGACGCCAGGTGCCGGTGCCCGAACAGGGCGCATCGACCACCACTGCGTCAGCCGTTCCGACAAAGTCGACGAGCGCGTCGCTCTCCTTGTTCGGATCGAGCAAGCGCGTCTCCACCATACCAATTCCGGCCCGCTCCGCGCGCGGCATCAAGCGGCTCAATCGTGATCGATCGGTGTCACAGGCAATCAGGCGTCCACGGTTGGCCATTTGTGCCGCCAGTGCCAGGGTTTTGCCCCCGGCCCCAGCGCACAGATCGATGATCGTCTCGCCCGGCTGAGCCACGGCGGCAAGGCAGGCAAGCTGCGAGCCAGCATCCTGAATCTCAATCAAACCCTGCGCAAATTGCGGCCATTGCTCAACGGGTGTCCCAGCCGGGAGCCGCAATCCCTGTGGCACCGCCAACGGTTCACCAGACACCGGCAACATTATCGTCGATCGGTCCGCCTTGAGAGCGTTAACCCGAATATCCAGGGGGGCCCGGTCAAGCAATGCTAAGGCATCGCCAGGCGGCACGCCGCTGTCCGCCAAGGCTACCTCGAGCCAGCTTGGTGCTATGCCTCCGCTGGCGGCTACCTCGCCCGAAGCGACCGGTTGCGGGCCATGTCCTGTTCCGTCGAACAGCTGGATCAATGAGGGATCCAGTTCGGCCAGTCGCAGCATCGCGGCGCGGCCACTGCGCGGAATATCGCCGCAAGCGCGGATCGCGCCGTAAACCAGTTCACGCACCGCGCGCCGGTCCTTACTGCCAGCGAACCTCCGGGCCCGGAACCAGTCGGCAACGATCTTGTCAGCGCTCGCCCCGCCGCCACGTGCAGCGGCGATGATCAGATCAAGGATCTCGATTCCGGCTTGGACTCGCGCCTGGGGTGTCACAGCTTGTAGTTCGGTGCCTCGCGGGTGATCGTCACGTCGTGGACGTGGCTTTCCTTAAGCCCCGCGTTGGTAATCCGCACGAACTGGCCGCGGGTTTTGAGGTCTTCGATCGTGGCGCTGCCAGTATATCCCATCGCTGCCTTGATGCCGCCGACAAGTTGATGAATGACATCCTTGGCAGGCCCTTTGTAAGCAACCTGACCCTCAATCCCTTCGGGCACCAGCTTCATCTGGTCCTTGATATCACCCTGGAAATAGCGATCGGCGCTGCCGCTGCCCATCGCGCCGAGCGACCCCATGCCGCGATACGATTTATAGGCTCGTCCCTGATAAAGGAAGGTTTCACCCGGCGCTTCCTCGGTCCCGGCTAGCATCGAGCCAACCATGATCGTGCTCGCCCCGGCTGCCAGTGCCTTGGCAGCATCACCTGACGTTCGCAGACCACCGTCCGCGATAATCGGCGTCTTGCTGCTTTCAGCGGCACGAGCAGCATCCATCACCGCAGTCAACTGCGGGACGCCTACCCCGGCAACCACACGGGTAGTGCAGATCGACCCGGGCCCGATCCCGACTTTTACTGCGTCCGCCCCGGCATCGATCAGAGCACGCGTTGCTTCATAGGTTGCGACGTTACCAGCGATGACCTGAGCAGAGTTGGACAGCAGTTTCACCCGCTCAACCGCACGCGCGACATCCCGGTTATGGCCGTGAGCGGTGTCAATGATCACGACGTCACATTCAGCAGCCAGGAGCGCCTCGGTGCGTTCAAAGCCCTTGTCGCCAACCGTTGTGGCTGCGGCGACACGGAGCCGACCGGTCGGATCCTTGGTCGCGTCGGGGTAAGTTATCGCCTTTTCCATATCCTTGACCGTTATCAGGCCCGTGCAATGGAATTCCTCATCCACAACCAGCAGCTTTTCGATCCGCCGCTGATGCAATAGGCGACGCGCCTCTTCCTGGCTGACCCCGGGGCGAACCGTAGCGAGGTTCTCGTGCGTCATCAGTTCACGCACCGGTTGCAGCGGATTATCGGCGAAACGAACATCACGGTTGGTCAGTATTCCTACCAGCCTGCCGCCGACCTCAACCACCGGGATCCCAGAAATGCGATTGGCTTCCATCAGCGACCGGGCCTCACCCAAAGTTGCATCGGGGCTGATCGTGATCGGATTGACCACCATACCGCTTTCGAAGCGCTTGACCGCACGAACCGCAGCAACCTGTTCTTCTACGGTGAGGTTCCGGTGCAGCACTCCGATCCCGCCCAGCTGAGCCATGACAATCGCCATGTCTGCTTCGGTCACCGTGTCCATTGCTGACGAAATGACAGGGATGTTAAGCGCGATCTCCCGTGTGAGCCTGGTTCTCAAGTCGGCCATCGAGGGGAGGATTTCCGACTCGGCTGGCCGCAGCAGAACGTCGTCGTATGTGAGGCCGAGAGGGATATCCATGAGTGCCACTGCCTTGATCTGCGGTTCGATTCGTGGCGGCCCATGTAACCGCAGTCAGCGCTTACGGCTAGAGCCAGCGGTCAGGACTCTTTTGGACGAAGCGGAACTCGTCGTGGATCGGCGAACCATCGGGCCAGGCCAACCAGAAACTCAACATCATCGGCCGCCCCGCCCAGTTCGATACCTCGGGTCAACTGATCGCCCGGACGATGATAGTCGCCTTCCATAAAGCGCTCGATCAAGGTGATGTCCGACCATGAACTGGAGATCATCACCGCTGGAACATCGTGTTGCATCAGCGCCCAACCATCCTGGCGCCTGACATAAGCATTGGCGGCTTCGTCATCGTCCAGCCTGCGCTTGGCCGATTTGGCATAGGCCGCGATATGGGGATCCAGCGGGGTAAGTCCCTTCCCCACTATTGCAAATGGTCGCCCGGCGGGCGCCAGCGCGACCGTATCGATGTTGAATGCTGCAATGATCCGGGACAACGGCAGAGGTGGATTCTCGGCAAAGGCCTCAACGCCCAGAAAGCCAATTTCCTCTCCGGTAGCAGCTAGAAAATAGATGTCACGATCAGCTTGCGGCCCGCGCGCCAGCCGCCTGGCAATCTCCGTCAACACCGCGATACCACTCGCATTATCCACCGTGCCATTGCAGATCTGGTCTTCGGCCGGCGGCTCGGCACAACGCCCGAAATGGTCCCAGTGCGCCAAAAGAAGCACTGCCCCGAGCTCTGGTCGTTTGCCCGGCAACTTGCCAATGACATTATGTGTCCTGATGCGGGTTTCGCGGGTAGTGGCTTCCAGAGAAACGCCCAGATCGATTGGCCGTGCAGCAAAACCCGCAGCACCGGCCACGTCCTTAAGCTTCCTAAGGCTCAGTCCCGCACCCACCAGAACGCCATCCAATGCGTCTGGTGTTACGAACGCCTCAAGATCGCCGCCCAACTTGTCGCTCGCCAACGCATAACCTTTGCGGTTGCGGTGCGTGGTAACCTGTTCAAGTGTGCGCTCCGCATCGAGCACGGTGATGACCGCGGCCGCCCCCGCCTTCAAAAGCGCATTTTGACGATCCGAATTCTCTACGCCAGCATCCAGCAAGAGCGCCGCACGTCCGGCGAGCTCAGCCCGGGGAGGAACCGTCTCGCCATTGCCGACAAACAACACCGGGGCATTTTCCACGAGCCCGCGTTTCCCTGACGTCAGAACGACGGTTGATCCGGCTGGAACGTAAAGCCGCTTACCCTTGCGGGTAAAAAATGCCCGACTGATGCCCGGCTCTCGCGCTATTAGATTGACCGGGGCGAACCAGGGGTGTGACGGATCGTTCGTGCCTGATTGCAAACCAATGTCGAACCATTGTTTGCCGATGTAACGTAAGGTTTTCGCTTCGCCTTCAGTGCCGGGTTCGCGACCTTCGTATTTGTCGTCAGATAATTCGGTAATATGTGACCGAAGTTGTGCCTCCAACTCGACACGTGCCTTGTTAGGCTTGGCCGACAAAGACATTGGCTGAACAATCAAGGCGGCACTCAGCACAATGGCTGCCAGTCGCTTGATCGCCTGCTGGAAACGTTTCATCGCCACGATTATCACGCGGTTTGCAAAGGTCAGCAAGTCGTCCGAGATATTCAGGACGGTTTGCCCGAACCGGTGGCAGGAATGTTACAGGTGGGCCTATTCCGCGGTCCAGCCACCATCCATCGAAATATTGGTTCCGGTAATGTTGGCGGCTGCGTCGCGGCACAGGAATACTGCCATTTCGCCGATATCCGATGGTTGCACGAACTTTTTAGTCGGCTGGCGGGTCAGCAGCACATCGTTGATCACCTGTTCGCGAGTCATTTCGCGCGCCGCCATGGTGTCGGGAATCTGGTTCTCCACCAGCGGCGTCCAGACATAGCCCGGGCTGATGCAGTTCGCTGTAATGTTGAACGTAGCGAGTTCAAGCGCGAGGGTCTTGGTCAATCCAGCCAGCCCATGCTTGGCCGAGACATAGGCGGCCTTATACGGCGATGCCGTCAATGAATGGGCGCTGGCGGTATTGATGATCCGGCCCCAACCAGCCGCCTTCATATGCGGAATTGCCAGTCGACAGGCATCGAATGCTGCCGTCAGATTCAGCGCGATGATCATATCCCACTTGTCGACCGGAAATTCTTCCACCGGTGCTACATGCTGCATCCCGGCATTGTTGACCAGAATGTCGATCGTCCCTGCCCCGGCCATCAAGGCTTCGACGCCTTCACGCTGTGACAGGTCGGCAGCGATATGCGTGGCGTCCAGTTCCTCGCACAGCCCCGCAATCTCCGCCGGACTGCCAAAGCCCGACAGTACCACCTCTGCCCCTTCGGCCCGCAGCGACCGGGCCACGGCCAACCCGATGCCAGAGGTTGAACCGGTTACGAGCGCGCGCTTTCCACCAAGGAACATTTATCGACTCCAAACACTTGAGGGTTGCGTTATAGCAGGCCCATTGCGGCTGGACGGTGCTTTGTCCAGCCCGGCAGGAGTGGTTGATAATGCGACTGGACGATTTCGATCCCGATTCCATCGACGTCGAGGACCAAGGCCGCCGCGGCAGTTTCCCCGGCGGACGCGGCGGCCAGGTCGGTTGCGGCACACTATTGATTGCGTTGATCGGTGCATTAGTGTTCGGAATTGATCCGGCGCAGATGATTGGTGGACTGGAACAGGCTCAGTTGCCGACGCGGGAGGCTTCGGCAACTGATGGAAACTCTGTCAATGAAGCATGTACAGCTGACGCAAATCGAAGGCAATCATGTAATGCACTGTATTCATTGAATAATACTTGGGAGCCACTCTTCGCTGCTGCTCGAATACCGTTCAAGCAACCGGGGCTCAGATTCTATTCCCAAGCGGGTAACTCTGGGTGCGGCGCTGCACAAAGCGCAATGGGGCCGTTTTACTGCCCCGCCGATGGCAGAATATATCTCGACACTGACTTTTTCCGGCTGATGGACGTGGAAATCGGTGCGACCGGCCAATTCGCGCGAGATTATGTAATTGCGCACGAGTATGGCCATCATATCCAGAAACTTCTCGGTATGTCAGATCAAGTTCGCAGCCTTCAAGCTCAAAACCCGCGCCGAGCCAATGAACTATCTGTTCGCCTCGAATTACAGGCCGACTGCTACGCTGGAGTATGGGCCGCCAAGAACCGTGAACGACTGGAGCCCGGCGATATGGAAAGCGGACTTAACGCTGCACACCAAATTGGCGACGATACACTGATGCGCAATGCAGGTCGCCGCGCATCGCCAGAAGCGTTTACACACGGCACCAGCGCGCAACGCGTTCGGTGGCTACGGCGAGGCATGGAAACTGGCAATGAAGATAGTTGTGATACCTTTGCCGATTTGAGATGATGACGCGCCATGCAATTTACTACATATGCCGATGATGTGAAAAATTGTCGAAAAACCGCACAATTTTCGAACGAAATAGATTAAGCATAGTTTATTTGATAACACTCAAGCATTGTGCAAATAGAATAAAAATCCTCACCAATCATCGTTAGGAATTCATATGATAGTAAGATTGATTTTCCTTATTATTGGAACTTCCTTAGTTTTGGTGAATTATCCATCCAAAGCTGCAAGCCGGTCTGGATTTCAATTTGAAACTGACATGAATTTTCCTCTTTTTGATCCTGAATCTATTTGCGTGATTGATCAGAGGCCTGGCGGAAATCCCGGCCCGCCACCTCAGCGCAGTGACTATCCTCCGGGTGCAGGAGGTGATGCAATGTATCGTTATGCTTTTGCTCAATGGAATTATAAACTGCAGAGAGCAATTGCCGAGAATTGCTAACTCATTTCTAACAGTTTTGTTTGTACAGCGCGCAGGCTTTTGTATGTATCTGCGGGTATATGTCGCTCTGTACCAGCGCTCAACGCATGGAGTGGCTGCGTAAGGGCATGCAGAGCGGAGATGATACAACCTGCGACGCACTGATGCGCTAAGGGCTGGCAGTTTTCGGTATTCTTGACTGGTTGTAGCCAATCAGATGGTAGTGTAGCCGATCAGGCATGCGCCTGACCGATTGCCATAATATCGACGATTTCCGGTTGCTTGCCAAACAGCGCCTGCCTTGGCCGGTATTTGATTACATTGATGGCGCCGCCGACGATGAGCTTACCAAGGCTCGCAATACGGACGCCTATTCCGAATGCGATCTCGTGCCAGACGTGTTGGCCGGAGTTGGTGAGATCGATACATCGTGTATGATCCTTGGCCGCAAAAGCGCATTGCCGTTGATGTTGTCGCCGACTGCACTTCAGCGCCTGTTCCATTGGCAGGGCGAGCGAGCGGTGGCCCAGGCTGCGGAGAAATTCGGACTGTGGTTCGGCATCTCCAGCCTTGCCACGGTCAGCATCGAAGAGATCGCCGGGCTGGTTTCCACCCCCAAGCTTTTCCAGTTCTATTACCACAAGGATCGCGGCCTCAACCGTTCGATGATCGCGCGGTGCAAAGCGGCCAAGTTTGATGCCATTGCCTTGACTGTCGATACTATTGTTTCCGGCAAGCGAGAGCGTTGCGCCCGGTCCGGCTTCACCTCCCCGCCGAAATTTACGCCGTCATCAGCATTGTCCTACGCGGTCAAACCACGCTGGGCGCTCGACTACTTGCTGCGGGAAAAGTTCGCGTTGCCGAATCTCGACACGCACGTTCGCGAAGGCACCGGTGAAGCAGTCTCGATCGCAGGCTATTTCAACACCATGCTCGATCCTGACATGGACTGGAAAATGGCCGAGCAATTGCGGGACGACTGGGGCGGCAAATTTGCCCTCAAAGGTGTGATGAGTGTGGCCGATGCCCGTCGCGCCGCGGATATGGGGATCGATGCGATCATGCTGTCCAATCACGGTGGCCGCCAGCTTGATGGCAGCAGATCACCATTTGATCAGCTGCGCGAAATTCACGAAGCCGTGGGCGGGCGGATCGAAATCATCTGCGATGGCGGGGTCCGGCGGGGCACGCACGCGCTCAAGGCGGTCTGCGCCGGCGCCAACGCTGCGTCAGGCGGGCGCCTTTACCTCTATGCCCTGGCCGCGGCCGGGCAAGCCGGCGTTGAACGGGCGATCAGTATCCTGAAGGACGAGATCGAGAGGGGCATGAAGCTGATGGGGGTCAAGTCCGTTTCCGAACTGACCCCCCATCGACTACGCTGGCGCTGACCGCACAGCATGCTTTGCGTGTGGTGCTTCCCTCAAAACAGGAAGTCGGTCCCGGCCAGTGTCTGGGTTCCCGCACCCTGCAGCAACATTTCCATGTCGGTGGTGCCGTTACCATCAAGGTCTACTTGCACCAGCAGATCTGCGCCAGCCACCTCATAGCGCACTTCGGCGGTTCCGGTTGCGCTGAACGCGCTGTTGCCCATGAAGCTGAGCATCTGGCGACCCGCAACGACCGGATCGGCATCGAGCGCGCGGAAGTCCAGCCTGTCTTCACCGGCGGTGAAATCCAGGATCACATCCCGGTTCCCTGCGCCTAC
>JAFLDC010000169.1 GCA_017302775.1 Sphingomonadales bacterium | reverse complement strand
GACGCTGGGCCGGGGCTGGGGCGGCTGCGGTTTGGCCACCGGTTCGGGTTTCGGCTCGGGCTGCGGCTCTGGCTCTGCCGCCGGGGCAGGCTCACCCAGTTCTGGCCCCCTGTCTGCAGCCGGATCCGCTTGCGGGTTGGGCGAGGTTGAGACCGCGCCGGTATCCTCGCTCAGCGTCACGGTCATCCGCTCGGGCGGGGGCAGCGGTTCGGGCGGCTTGGCGTTGACCAGCACCCAGACCAGGGCGGCGTGGCCCAGCGCGGCCAGCACCAGCCCGCCGATTTCTTCCTTGCTGAGCGCGCGGCTTGCCATCGTTCCTCGCTAAGGGCTTGGAACTGAACCGCCGGTGACCAGCGCGATGGCGCTGAATCCGGCGCGGTTGAGTTCACCCATCACCGCCATGACCCGGCCATAGTCAAGGCTGCGATCGGCACGCAGCGTCACTTGCGGCGGCTTGCCATCCGGCCCCGGTGGAACTTCGGCAAGACGCTGCGCCAGCATACCGGGATCGACCGGGGTGCTATCGAGGTAGATGGTGCCATCCGCCGTGATCGACAGGCCGATTTCGCTGGGGTTCTGGTTAAGCGGTTTGGCGTTGCTGTCTGGCAGGTCCACCGGCACCCCGGCGCTGAGCAGCGGGGCGGTGACCATGAAGATGATCAGCAGCACCAGCATCACATCCACCAGCGGGGTAACGTTGATGTCTGCCATCGGGGTGCGACCGCGGCGGCCGCGGCGTGCGGGTGTCGGGCCCATTGCCATTACTGCGCTTCCAGTTCCCGGCTCAGGCTGGCGTGGAAGCGATCGGCAAACCGCTGCAGCCGCGCTTCCAGCTGATCGACCCGGTGCGAAAAGCGGTTGTAGGCGATCACCGCCGGGATGGCTGCGAACAGCCCGATAGCAGTGGCGAACAGTGCCTCGGAAATACCGGGCGCTACCACCGCGAGCGAGGAGTTTTGCTGCTGACCGATCTGGAAGAAGCTGTTCATGATCCCCCAGACCGTGCCGAACAGGCCCACGAACGGCGCGACGGAACCGACCGTGGCAAGGAAATTGAGCCGCTCAGACAACTTGTCAGCCTCTGCGGCAATTGCGCTGTCCATCACTTGGGCCAGCCGCTGGCGGGTGCCATCGCGGTCAATCGCCTTGCCTCCGGTTGAGCGGCGCCATTCGGCAATACCGGCAGCGGCTACGCGCGCAGAGGGGATGTCGCCATTGCCATGTTCGGCCTGATAAGCGTCAATATCCGGTGCCTTCCAGAATTCCCGTTCGTAGGTTTCAGAGGCTTTGCGCAACTTGCCATAACGCAGGCTGAACCCGGCGATGATCGTCCAGACCCAGATGGATGCCAGGACCAGCCCGGCCATCACCACCTGAACCACGATATCGGCATCAAGAAACAGCTTGATCGGATCAAGGTGGCGCGGCGCGGCAGCTGCGGCGGAAAGCAGAACGAGGTGGCTCATGTTTATCCTTTGGGTACGATGGCTGCGAAGGCTGCGCGCCAGGCAGGTGGCATCCGGCGCGGGCGGCCGCCGGGAGCGACGAAGCCGACGCGAAAGCTGGCTTCGGCAAGCAACAGGCCATCCTCGCGAATGGCCTGTTGCTGCATCCGGCAGCTCGCCGCGCCAAGGTCGGTGCAAATAGTTTCGATCATCACCCCATCGTCCAGTCGGGCCGGAGCAACATAGCGGATCGTCAGGTCGGCAACGGCAAAGGCGCCTTCGCCTGCCTCGTTCGCCGCGCGCTGGTCAATTCCCAGCAGCCGGACGAAGTCAGACCGGGCGCGTTCGAACCAGCGCAGGTAATTGGCATGGTAAACCACCCCTGACAGGTCGGTATCCTCAAAATAGGCGCGTACCGCAAAACGGTGCAGCGAACCTTCGATCAGGCCTGAGGGAAAGGCGGGCGATGACGTCATGCCTGCAAGGCCTTAGCAACTGCACGAGTCGCAGGGCAAGGCCAGTCATTCAGGTGAGCGCGTTAATCGCCCGTTTCATCAGGCAGAGCGTAGTGCGGAACGGGCCAGAATTCACCGCGCCAGCATCGGCCCAAGCGGCTTGCCGCCGAACAGGTGCACATGCAGGTGCGGAACTTCCTGATGGCCGTGGCCGCCGATATTGGCGAGCAGGCGGTAGCCCGGCGCGACCAGACCCTCCGTGCGTGCGACGTGGCCGACCGCACGGATGAAACCCGCGATTTCATCCGCCGCTGCCGTCTGCGAGAAATCGTCCCAGCTGACATAGCGCCCCTTCGGGATCACCAGCACATGCAGCGGGGCCTGCGGGTTGATATCGTGAAAGGCCAGCGCCCATTCGTCTTCGTAGACCGTCTTGTTCGGGATTTCACCGCGCAGAATCTTGGCGAAGATGTTCTGGTCGTCATAGGGCTGGGTGGCGTCAATCGGCATCTATTCGCTCCGGCTGGCTTTTTCGGCGATTCCGCTGGTTCCTTCGCGGCGATCCAGTTCGGCGCAGACCTCGGCCAACGACACGCCCTTGGCATCAAGCAGGACCAGCAGGTGAAACAGCGTGTCGGCAGCCTCGCCGATCAGTTCCTCGCGCGTGCCAGACAGGGCGGCGATGACCGTTTCTACCGCTTCCTCGCCCAGCTTGCGGGCCATCACCGGCACGCCGCGCTGGTGCAGCCTGGCAACCCAGCTGGATTCGGGGTCGGCGCCGCGGCGCTCGGCGATGGTGGCGGCAAGGCGGGACAGGCTATCCATGCCAGCCACATGCGGTTCCGAACCGGTCAGGTCAAGCAGGCAGCCGCAGCGGCGGCTCAGTCTTTGGGGCGCCGTCCGGAAAAATGGCGGCCGATAACAAGCCCGGCAATGCCCAGCCCGAACAGCGCGACCGAGGACGGTTCCGGCACGACCGAACCGGCCGATTGCGCCAGGGCTGGGGAGGCCGTCAAAACGGTGAAAAAAGGAATCAGGATGGCGCGGACAGACATGCCGCTGCGCTGCGTCAGGCTGGTATCGGATGCAACCACCGATTCCGCGGCGTCCCAAGCCGGGACTTCATCGCTCGGGGGCGAGCGCGCTCATGCGGCGCGCCACAGTGGATACCGGATCAGCTGGCCGCGCACGCCCAGCAAGGCGTTGACCGCGCGGGCCGGCTGCAAGGCCGCGATAATCGCGGGATCAGCAGCGTCCATCCCCCCGGTCAGCGCCCCGAAGGCGGGCAGGATCAGCTTGCGCTCGCTGGCCACCGCGCAGGGCCGGGCCACCCGGTGCCCGCGCACCGCGACCCTGAGCTTGGGGTGGAAATGGCCGGACAATTCGGGCCGGGATTCGCCGGGCAGGGCTTCGTGCCGCAGCACCACCCCGCTGACCGTCAGCTCGTCCACCGCGGTCCCGCCCGGGATATGGCCAAGATCGTGGTTTCCCGCGATCCACACCCAGTCAGTTATCCGCACCAGTGCGGCGAGCATCCCGGCGGCGTGCGGCTCCAGCCGTTCCGCCCCGGTTTGGTCATGAAAATTATCGCCCAGGCAAAAGACCCGGCGTGCACCGGTCAGGCGCACCGCATCGGCCACGCGGCCCAATGTTTCGCGGCTGTCATAGGGGGGCAGCATCTGTCCGCCCCGGGCATAGAAGCTGGCCTTTTCGAGGTGCAGATCGGCGACCAGCAGAGCCTGTTCGCGCGGCCAGTGCAGCGCCAGGCCACCAGCCAGTGCCATCTCCTCACCTGCGAACGAAAAGGGAACCATGGCTTTCCCTTGCCGGATCGGGATTCGCTTGGCAAGGGCGCGTGATGCAAGACCGGACTCATCAAACCGCCCGTGCCCGCGCCTGGTTCGAAAGCCTGCGCGACCGTATCTGCGCCGCGTTCGAACAGATCGAGGCCGAGGCCGGCAGCGCGGCCCGGTTCGAATACCTGACCTGGAACCGCGAGGAGGAAGGCAATCCTCAGCCCGGCGGCGGCACCCGCGGGGTGATGAAGGGCACGGTGTTCGAAAAGGTGGGCGTCAACGTTTCGACGGTCCATGGTCAGTTCGCGCCGGAATTCGCCAAGACCATTCACGGCGCCGGGGCGGATAATCCGGGCTTCACCGCCACCGGGATCAGCCTCGTGGCGCATATGGCCAACCCTCACGTGCCCGCCGTGCACATGAACACCCGCTTCCTCACCACCAGCAAAGCCTGGTTCGGCGGGGGCGGCGATCTGAACCCGCCGATCCCCTATGCAGAGGACACAGCCGCCTTCCACGCCGCTTTCCAGGCTGCCTGCGACCGGCACGGCGCCGACTATTACGAGCGGTTCAAGGCCTGGGCTGACGAGTACTTTTTCATCCCGCACCGCGGGGTTCATCGCGGGGTGGGCGGGATCTTCTACGACCATCTCGATTGCGAAGACGAGGCGGCATTCGAAGCCAACTTTGCCTTTACCCGTGACGTCGGAGAGGCCTTTCTGGACATTTTCCCGCAGATTGTCCGCCGCCGGATGCGTACGGCGTTCAGCGATGCCGACAAGCGCCAGCAGCTGGAATGGCGCGGGCGCTATGCCGAATTCAATCTGGTCTATGATCGCGGCACGCTGTTCGGGCTCAAGACCGGCGGCAATGTCGATGCCATCCTGATGAGCCTCCCCCCGGAGGCAAGCTGGAGCTGACCGGCGCATTTTTAGGCTTCCCGCAAGCCGTCGCGGGCGATAGCAGGGGCACAACGCGCCACTGCCCGGGCGTTAACCAGGGGAATACCGATGAATCTTGCTACCCGACTTTTCTTGCCGTTTGCCGCCCTCAGCGCACTGGCCGCGCCTGCCTTTGCCCAGTCGCTGCGGATCCCGACCGATTCGGTTCCCGCGATTGAAGTGGCCAAGCAGTCCGGCTGGAAAGAAAACTACGACGACTACGGCAATCTGGTGATATTCGCTGATGACGGCGCTGGCGCGGTCTTGCTGCGGTTGATCACCGGCGGACCGGGCGAGCCGATGCCGACGAACGAGGAAATCGCGAACGTCATCCTCGGAGCGGCCGGCGCCAAGCCGTTCACCAAGCGCGAACCGTCGAGCTTTGCCGGCGGCCCTGCCGAAGCCTTTCATTCGACCATGCAGGTCAACGGCGGCCCGGTGATCCGGCTGCGACTGCTGGTGCGCAAGCTGGATGGCAGCCGCCTCGCGATTGGCGTTACCATGATCCCGGATACCGCCACCCCAGACCAGCGCGCCCGGGTCGAAGCACAGCTTGGCGCGGCGCGGATTGCGACCCGCTAAAAGCCGCAATCGCATGATTGACAAGGGCGCGTCTGCATTCCGGCAGGCGCGCCCTTTGCTTTGGGCTTGCCCTGCGGACCATTTCGCCCCCATCTAGGCGGCACATGCTGCGCCAGTACGAACTTGTCGAACGTGTTCTTGCCTATGATCCGGATGCGGATGAGGCCATGCTCAACCGCGCCTACGTCTACACCGTGCAAAAACACGGCACGCAGAAGCGGGCCAGCGGCGATCCCTATTTCAGCCATCCGGTCGAGGTTGCCGGCCTGATGACCGAGCTCAAGCTTGATCAGGAAACGATCATTACTGCCCTGCTCCACGATACGGTGGAGGATACGCTGGCCACCACCGAGGAGATCGAGCGGCTGTTCGGCCCGGAAGTGGCGCGACTGGTTGATGGCGTGACCAAGCTCAGCAAGATCGAGGCGATGAGCGAGAGCGAGCGCGCGGCCGAAAACCTGCGCAAGTTCCTGCTGGCGATGAGCGAGGACATCCGCGTCCTGCTGGTCAAGCTGGCCGATCGCCTCCATAACATGCGCACGCTGCACTTCATTCGCAGCGAGGAAAAGCGCCGCCGCATCGCCCGCGAAACGATGGATATCTATGCCCCCCTGGCAGAGCGGGTGGGGATGTACGAATATATGCGCGAGATGCAGCTGCTGGCGTTTGAGCAGCTCGAACCCGAAGCCTACGCCACCATCACCGGCCGGCTGGCTGCGATCCGCAGCAGCGAAGGCGGGCAGGTTGATGCCATTGCCCTGTCGATCAAGCAGGCGCTGGCCGAAGCCGGCCTCAAGGTCGAGGTTTCGGGCCGCGAAAAGCATCCCTATTCGATCTGGAAGAAGATGGCCGAGCGCCATGTCTCGTTTGAGCAGATCACCGATATCATGGCGTTCCGCGTGCTGACCGACAGCGCGCAGGACAGCTATCGTGCGCTGGGGGTGCTGCACACCACCTGGCAGATGATTCCGGGCCGCTTCAAGGATTACATCTCCACCCCCAAGTCAAACGGCTACCGTTCGCTCCATACCAGCCTGATCTTTGAAAATTCGAT
>JAFLDC010000168.1 GCA_017302775.1 Sphingomonadales bacterium | reverse complement strand
GTATTCGCCGATAATCGGCGCGGTGGACCACATCGAAAAGGCCTTGAGCGCAGACAGCAGCTTGATCCCCGCCCGGTCGCGCACATCGGCCAGAATGGAGAGGTTCTGCCGCAGCCGCGCGGCATCGACCACGAAGCTGGGGCTATCGACGCGAGCGAGATCGAAGTGGGTAAAAGCACCCGGATCGCCGGCTCTGGTTTCCATTAGAAGGCGACCGGCCCGCTCAATTCCTTCACCTGCCACGGCAGCCCGTGCTCATTCAGCATGTCCATAAACGGATCGGGGTCCATCTGCTCCATGTTGAACACCCCTTCCCCGGCCCATGCGCCGGTCAGCATCATGGCCGCGCCGATCATTGCCGGGACGCCGGTGGTGTAGCTGATCGCCTGGTTGCCGGTTTCGGCATAGGCATCTTCGTGGTCGCAGATGTTGTAAATGTAGAAGGTCTTTTCGCCCGATCCATCCAGCGCATCGCCGGTGGCGATATCGCCGATGTTGGTCTTGCCCTTGGTGGTCGGGCCTAGAGTTTCGGGTTTGGGCAGTACGGCGGCGAGGAATTGTAGGGGGACGATTTCCTTGCCCTGGTACAGCACCGGGTCGATCCGGGTCATGCCCACGTTCTGCAGCACGGTCAGGTGCGTGATATAGGCATCGCCGAAGGTCATCCAGAATCGCGCCCGTTCCAGCTCCGGCAGGAACTTTGCCAGGCTTTCCAGCTCTTCGTGGTACATCATGTACATGTTCTTGGGACCGACCTGATCGAATTCGAAGGCCACTTTCTTCGACATTGCCGGGGTTTCGACAAACTGGCCGTTCTCCCAATGGCGCGCTGGCGCAGTCACTTCGCGAATGTTGATTTCAGGATTGAAATTGGTGGCGAAGGCCTGCCCATGATCGCCGCCGTTGCAATCGAGGATATCAAGCTGGCGGATGGTCTTGAGCTTGTGCTTCTTAAGCCACATCGCAAAGACGCTGGTCACGCCCGGATCAAAGCCCGAACCCAGCAGCGCCATCAGCCCGGCCTGCTTGAACCGGTCGTGATAGGCCCACTGCCACTTGTATTCGAACTTTGCTTCGTCCTTCGGCTCGTAATTCGCCGTGTCGAGGTAATCCACACCGGCGGCCAGGCACGCGTCCATGATCGGCAGGTCCTGATAGGGTAGTGCCAGATTGACCACCAGTTTGGGCCCGATATCCTGAATCAGGCGGGTGAGCGCCGGAACTTCCTCGGCATCGATTTCGTAGGTATGAACTGTTTGGCCGGTACGTTGCTTGACCGATGCGGCGATCGCATCGCACTTGGCTTTGGTCCGACTGGCAAGGTGAACCTCGCTGAAAATTCCGGGGTTCATTGCCATTTTGTGCACGCAGACCGAGCTGACGCCACCTGCACCAATCACCAGAACCTTGCTCACTGCACGAATCTCCTTGCCGCCATGCGTGCGCCATATAGGTTTGTTTCATGACCGCACAACAAATGCGCAGCCCGACTCTCGAAGGAGTTGTCCGCGCCGCCGCCAAGATAGCCGAACTGCTGCCGATGACACCTTTAATCGAGGCGGAGGTCTGCGGCATTCCGATCTGGTTCAAGGCGGAATCCCTCCAGCCCGTAGGTGCATTCAAGATTCGCGGCGCGTGGCACCGGTTAAGCGACCTGAACGACGAGGAACGGCGCCGCGGGGTGGTCGGCGTATCCAGCGGCAACCACGCCCAAGGGGTTGCCTGGGCGGCTCAGCGCCTCGGCATACCCGCAACAATCGTGATGCCGATCGATGCACCGCAGGTAAAGCTGGACGCCACCCGGGCCTATGGCGCCGAGGTGGGGCTGTATGATCGCCCAGGCGGGGAAGACCGGGATGCTGTGGCAAAGCAGCTGATTGATCAATCGGGTGCCACACTGGTCCACGCCTTTGCAGACCCGTGGGTGATAGAAGGCCAGGGAAGCGTCGGGATAGAAATCGCCGCCCAGATGAACGAACGCGGACGTGGCACGCCTACCCGGATCATCTGCCCATGCGGCGGCGGCGGGCTGACCGCCGGTCTCGCGCTTGCTTGCCCCGATGCCGAGATCGTCCCGGTCGAACCGGAGCATTGGGATGACCTGCGCCTGAGCCTCGCAGCAGGCAAAATCGTAAAGGTACCCGACCCGTCTGCCCCCACCCCCTGCGACGCCCTGCAAACCCCTGCAACCCGCCCCATCAATTTCGCCGTGATCCGGGAGAGGGTGAATGCCGTGCCGGTGGTTAGTCCAGCCGAGGTGCGCGCGGCGCAGCGCTGGGCTTACCGCAACCTCAGACTGGTGGTCGAACCCGGCGGAGCAGCAGCCCTTGCCGCGGTATTGGCCGGCAAGGCTTCAACCGACGGGCGGACCGCAGTGGTGTTGTCGGGGGGCAATACCGATCCGGCCGATTTTGCCCAGGTCATCGCCAGTGGCGATTAGTTGCATTTGACAATCGACCTCCATCCCATCAGGTTCCCCTCACGCAAACGATAACAACAAGGGGGAGACCTATCATGCAGGCCCAAATCCTGGCGCCGGCTGCGGTGCTGATCCTGTGGACGCTCTTGATGTTGGTATGGCTGGCCGCAACACGCCTGCCGCCACTGTTCAAGCAACCCGGCGGGCTTGGCGCGACCAAACGCGGCGGGCGCGGTCAAGATCTGGAAGGCGTCCTGCCGGACAGTATCAACTGGAAAGCGCACAATTACACGCACTTGCTTGAGCAGCCTACGCTGTTCTATGCGGTTTGCGGCATCCTCGCCATCCTTGGTCCCAATCAGCACGACGTGCTGTTTGCCTGGGCCTACGTCACGCTGCGAATCGTGCATTCGCTGTGGCAGGCGCTGATCAACTCGGTGCCGGTACGGTTTGCCTTGTTCAATCTGTCCACCTTATGCTTGGCGCTTTTGGCGCTTCGCGCCGCAAAACTCGCCATATTCGCTGCCTGAAGGGGGAAGTAGATCATGATCGGAATGGAAATCCTGAAGCCTTTGGCCGTGCTCGCAGGCTGGACCATGATAATGTGGATCTGGATGTACGCGACGCGGATCCCAGCCATCAACAAATTGCCCAAGCCGACTGAGCCGGGCGCGGATGCTGGCTGGACTGGCGGTATGTTAGAGCACTTGCTCCCGCGAGAAGTTCAATGGAAGGCTCATAACTACAACCACCTGCATGAAGCACCCACCGTGTTTTACGCCGTGGCGCTGGCGTTAGCGGTTATCGGACAGGGCAGCGGCATGAACGCTGCAATCGCCTGGGCCTATGTCGGCTTGCGGATCGTCCATTCGATCTTTCAGGCGACTGTGAACAAGGTGATGCCGCGCTTTGCGCTATTCGCCCTGTCCAGCCTGTGCCTCATGGCACTGACCCTGCACCTGATCCTGGCTGTGTTTCATTGATCGAGCGTCCCGGCCAGATCGACTCTGGCCGGGACCCGCCATCAAAATGCCTTGCGCAATTGAAGGCTGATCACCCGTCCCCGTGGATCGAGATAGTCGCGTTGATAAGACAGCGGCACGGAACCACTGCCATCAGTTACCTTCTGCACCGAATTAAATACGTTCTCGATCCGCAGCGAGACCTGCGCTCCTTTCAGGAACGGCGCGGCCTTGACCACCTTTGGCATCATCGAAAATTCTGCAAACAAGAACATGTTGACGCTGGTTCGGCTGCCGAAACGCAGATCACTGGTGCCTGGCAGGCCGGATGATTTCAGCGTGGTGGGCGCGCTCCAGCTACCTTGAAAGAAACTGCCGAAGCCTTTGTAAAATACGCCGCCGTTGAACTCCACTGCATGACGCGGTGTGCCGCTGGCTGCGATTGCATCACCGCCAAGCAGATCGAGCACGGGTCCGCCCGGCGCGACGGTAACCCTGTTTTCGAACTGTACGGTGTGAAACACGCCCAGGCTCCACCGCCCTGGCGGGCTGGCTCCGCCCATTAATGCGCCCATCGCGCTACCGCCGCCACGCGGTCGTCCGGCACCAGCCGGTCGCGGACCGGCACCTGCCGCTGGCGCGGCGCTTCCTGGCGCGGGCGCAGCATTGGCCGGGCTACTGCCAGCCGTCGATCCGGCTGGCCGGGTTCCCCCCGGGCGAGGGCCGGAGCCCATGAACCCCGCGCCGTCAGGCTGCTTGCCGATCCCACCCGAAGCGTTGAAACCCCAACGCAACCGAGAACTGTCCTGCCGGGCAAATGTTACCGGCCGCTGGTCAATCGAAACGAGTCGGCCGCTCACCGCATCACGCACCACCCGCCCCGGGAAGGCAGCCTCAATTTCAGGCGTCAGTAGCGGAAATGCAGCGGTCACATCCTCCGACTTGTTACGGAACCACTCCACCACGACGTTCGAGTCCTTGAGGAACGGCAATGTCCAGGTTGCGGACAGCTTGATGTCGCGTTGCTGTTCGCGCTTCAGTGCAGGATTGCCGCCGCTCACCACCGTGGCCAAGACCGTTTCGCCGCGGCTGAAATCATATATCGCGATATTGAACGACTGGATCAGGGGATTACCCAGTTGGCTTATTGATGGCGCCTCCTGGTTGACGATGTAGCTCGCCTGCAGATTGAGACGCTCGGTTGGCGCCCAGGTCAGTCCGGCACTCCAGTCGTTGACGGTTCCGAAGTCAGAAAGATGGCTCCAGTTAGCGCTCAGGTTAAGCGAAAGATCGCCGATGGCTTCGCCGAAACGTTCACGCCGACTGGTCAGCGGTACGGCAATGTTCACCCCGCCTTGCACGCGAAACCGGTTGAGAGAAATCGGGCCGACGGTCGAACGCTGATCGAGACTGTCGAAATCAATCCAGGTGGTCCCGGCCTTGAAAGTGGTAGAGACATATCCGGCCGGAACACGCAACGGACGACCGGACAACGTGACCAGGCTTTCGATCCGCTCGGAATTGTTGGTGGCCAGATCTTGTCCGGCGTCCGGCAGGCCCGGCAATGCACCCGTAATCGGCAGCGTTCCTGCTGCAGCGGCAGCGATCAGCCCTGAAGTATCTGCGCGGCGATCAATCAGTGTCCTGGTTTCGGCATGCGTGCCATCAACAGTGGCGCTTAGCATCCACCTGCCCAGCGTTGTATTATAGCCCAGCCCTGCCGCCAGCGAGGTTGTACGGCCCCGCCGCTCTAGTGGATCCGGCAATGTACGCAGCGCCGAAGCGCCACCGGGATCGGTCAACAGCACCGTATCTAGACCTGACAGGCTGCGACTGTCGCTTCGGTTGGCTTCACCGCTGACGGTAATCTGGCCGCCCATGCCTTCCTTGCCCAAGCCCTTGGTCCAGGCGGCATTGAGACCAAAACTGCGCGAATCTGCAATCAGTGAACGATAGGCTGCGGGGTCAGGATCGGTAGCAACCGTTGGCACCGCGGTCTGGATCAGATCACGTTCGTCTTCGAACAATGGCGTCGTATCACTGGCGGATCCGGTAACGGTGAAACGATCCCGCTTCTTGATCCGCAGCATCGTCGCCTCGGTGTTCCACGACGAGAACCCGCCCTTGGTTGGCAGGCTGAGGCTCGCTTCAATCCGCTTGCTGGAAAAGTTGTCCTTCAGGATCAAATTGACAACGCGGGTGTTGGGCGGGCTGCCATAACGCAACGCCACTTCTTCTGGCAGGATTTCGATACGCTTGATCGCCTCGGGCGGATAATTGCGCATCTCGCGAAAGTTGGTGATCCGCTGGCCATTGACGAGGATCAGCGGCATCCCACCATCACCACGCCCGCGCCCGGAACTGGTTTGCGGACTTACCTTGGTCAACAGATCGGATATCGAGGTCGCCCCCAATGCTTGAATTTCCGCTTCATCAAAAGTGGCAATCGGAGCTTGGGGCACTTCAAGCTCACCAAAGAACTTGTTTGCAACGACAAGGATTTCGCCCTCAGCCGCCTGAAGATCGTCAGCGGTCTCCGCTTCCGCCTGGTCAACGGCGCTAACGCCTTCACCCGAGGCGGGCTCAGACTGTTGCGCGTAGGCAGGACTGGCGGCCAATAGCAAAGTAAGAGTGGTCAAATGACGCATGGTCTACCTAATCTTCTAGAAACCTGTAACAATTGCGATCCTGCCCCGACGCAAGGCAGTGAGGCATCAGGGTTGCAGTGGCAATAACCCCGGTCGTATCAATTTGTCGCTTCGTAGAACGGGCACCATCCCTGGCGGAAACGCGCCAGAGGCTTCCCTTTTGCAGATTCCGGGGCTATGGCGCGGCGCAATCAACCCATATCTCTACGGATCGAAGGCGCGGATGGCGAAAGAAGAATTACTCGAAATGCGTTGGCAGGT
>JAFLDC010000167.1 GCA_017302775.1 Sphingomonadales bacterium | reverse complement strand
GGGGGTTCGCCTTTTTATACGTTCCGAAAAACCAAACCCGTCAAAAGCGCTTAAACATTCAGTCTGATTTTGAGGTCTGATATGGAAACGGCGATTTTTGGTGGAGGCTGTTTTTGGTGCCTGGAGGCGGTGTTTATGCGCATCCGGGGCGTGGAATTGGTGATCTCCGGTTATTGTGGCGGGCACGTGGTTGATCCCGAATATGCTGCCGTATGTCGTGGAACGACGGGGCATGCCGAGGTGGTGCGGGTCAGTTTTGATCCTGCAGAAGTCGAGTATTCGGCGTTGCTCGATGTTTTCTTTGCCGTACATGACCCGACGACATTGAATCGCCAAGGCAACGATGTCGGAACGCAGTACCGTTCGGTGATTTTTGCGCAGTCGTCAGAGCAGTGGGACTTGGCTGACGAGGCTATCCGTAGCCAACAGGATCGCTGGTCGGCGCCGGTGGTTACCGAACTGCGTCTGGCCGAGGCTTTCTATCCCGCCGAGGTTGAGCACCAGGGCTATTTCGAGAATCACGCTACCCAGCCCTATTGTGCCTATGTTGTTGCGCCGAAAGTGACCAAGGCGGGCGAGAAATTTTCTGCCCTGCTCAAACCGGAGTTTCGCTAATTAGCCGAGAAATGCGCGTAGATCGGCGATAAAGCGGTCTCGCTGCCACATGTGGGGCGAGTGATCTTCTCCTTCATAAATCAGCAGGCGTGGGTCCGGAATATGCCTTCTCACATACTCGGCGGTCTCTGGGGTGTAAAAATTGCTCAGGCCGCCAAAAAGTAGCAGCGTTGGCACATCGATCTTCGGCAGTACCGGCCGATAATCGGCTGCTGTCAGACTTTTCCAAATCTCGATTAACGGCGCGGGGCGCAGCTTGCGGAATTGCTCGCGCGTTCTTTGCCAGGCAGGGGTATCGGCAAGATACTCCTCGCGCGCGCGCTGATTGCGCCCGTATGCAATCAGGCGCAAGACCGCTTCGGCGAAATCGTCCTCCAGTTCGGCGATGAATTTCGCTGAGCGCGCTTCGTCGAATTCTCCGTAGATTCCGAGTTTCCATTGTTGATCCGTGACCAAGCGCGGCGACTGGTCGATAAAAATCGCCTTGCTGATACGTGCGGTTCCGAAATCCTGGATGTATTGCCAAAGGGTCAGGGCTCCCATCGAATGCCCCAAGATGCATGCCTTGTCGAGTTGGTAGTGGTCGAGCATGTTCTGCAGATCCCGCGCCATACGCGCCACGCTTGGCGGCTCCGAGCCATGCAAGGCATAGCCGCCGTGGGCTCGGGCGTCCCAACGATACAGCTGATAGTGCGGATTGAGCCCGCGCAGGAACATGGACCACTCAACATGGCTGGCGGTCCAGCCGTGCAGCAGAACTAGCGGCACGCCATCGCCGGAAATGTGAACGTGGATGTGTTCTCCGTCGTCGGTCAGAAAATGTTGCATAACGGGTCGTCGCTCAGCCAAAGTCGGTCAGTATAATGCCCGATTCTAAAGGCTAACAGCGGTAACAACCGCGGTTTGGAGCTTGATGATGTTCGATTTCAGAGACTACGGTAACGGAATATACGCTTTCGACTCAGGCTATTTGCGCCCGCTGCTGGCGGCGATCCACTTGGTGGTGGCGAATGGCCGTGTAGCTTTTGTCGATAGCGGGACCAATGCTTCCCTAAGCAATGCCATGGCGGCGCTCGACCGCTTGGGATTGGCTCCGGAGGCGGTCGACTACGTCATTTTGACGCATATCCATCTCGACCATGCCGGAGGCGCAGGAGCGATGATGCAGGCGTTTCCCAATGCGCGTCTGGTTGTCCATCCCCGTGGGGCCAGGCATATGGCCGAACCCTCCAAACTGATTGCCGGGGTGATCGGGGTTTATGGTCACGATTATGTGCAGCGCATGTACGGCGAGATTCTGCCAGTGGCAGCTGAGCGGATCATCGAGGCTACGCCTGAGCTGGGTTTCTCGCTCGCCGGCCGAGAGTTTTTTTGCCTCGATACCCCGGGCCATGCCCGCCACCATATTTGTATCGTTGATCGTCAAACGGGGGGGATTTTTGCCGGAGACATGTTTGGCCTGGCTTATCCGGAGATGGCGGTTGATGGACGGCATTTCATCTATCCGCCCACCACGCCGACCCAGTTCGAGCCGGGTCCGATGCGGCAATCGCTGGATCTGCTGATGAGTCACTCTCCGACCGCGATGTATCTCACGCACTACGGGAGGGTCGGAGATGTGCCGCGCCTGCGGAAGGATCTGCAAAGGCATATCGATGCACAGGTGAGGATCGCGCTTGCCGAGCGTGATGCCGGCGAGGATAGGCATGTTCGCATCAAGAGCAGGTTTGCAGACTATTTGCTGGCAGAGGCAAAAAACTTTGGTTGCACCTTGAATGAAGCCGAACTGCTGCAGTTGTGGGAGCCGGATCTCGAATTGAACGCGCAGGGTCTGGAAGTTTGGCTGGACAGTGGTGCCGTCCAATAAGCTTCCAAGCGTGGGCGCATGCGGCGATAGGCGATTCAGCCGTTGCTGATTTCCTGCAGGGCGTGGGCGGCGGCGGCCAGACCGAAGGCGGCGGTGACGCATACCGACGAACCGAATCCGGCGCAGTTGAGTCCGCTGGCCGCGGCGGGCACGCTGCAGCTGGCTTGCGGATAGCGTAAAGGTTCATCGGAATACACCGCGGCAATGCCGAATTTCTCGCGCGGCTTGCGGGTAAAGCCGTGTTCGCGACGCAGTAGTGTGCGCACCTTGGCCAATAGCGGGTCTTGCTCGGTGCGGGCCAGGTCAGCAACCCGGATGCGCGTCGGATCCAGTTGGCCGCCGGCAGCGCCGGCAGTGATCAGCGGAATTCGCTGACGTCGGCAGTGCGCAATCATTGCCGCTTTGGTCCTGGCCTGATCAATGGCATCGATCACATAGGAAAAATCCGTGCGCAGCAACGATGGACAATTTTCTGGCGTGACGAAATCCTCGATGCATGTCACCCGGCAGGCGGGGTTGATTGCGCCGATCCGCACGGCCATTGCGTTTACCTTGGCTTTGCCGTACTCGTCGCCGAGGGCATGGACTTGGCGATTGGTGTTGGATTCCGCGACCATGTCGAGATCGATCAGCGTCAAGGCCCCAATGCCGCTTCGGGCCAATGCCTCGGCAGCCCAGGACCCCACGCCGCCGATACCTACCACGCAGCAATGCGCTGTACGCAAGCGCCCGAAACCCGCTTCGCCATACAGACGGGCAATGCCGCCGAAGCGGCGTTCCAGATCGGCATCCATCAAGCTTCGATGGTTCGGCGGATCACCGTATTGAACGGCCCAATCCATTCAGGGGCAAATTGATTGTCGCAGGCGTTGATTTCGGCAATGGCTCGCAACACCGAGCGATTGCGGCCGCGGTGAATGTGCTTGAGCATTACTGCCTCAAAGGCATCGACAATTGCCAGTATCTTGGCGCCGGGGCAGATGTCCGCAGCTTTGCAAGCTTGCGGGTAGCCGCCACCATCGGGCATTTCGTGGTGCTGGGCAACCATTTCTGCAGCGCCCTCCCAGCCGGGCATGCGCTGCAGCAACCCGGCGGCAAACCCCGGGTGATTGCGCAGGATCTGCTTTTCTTCATCGGTCATGCGTTCCACCTTCAACCACACCGATTCCGGCAGGAACATCATGCCGACATCGTGCATGTAAATGGCGGCTTCCAGTTGCAGCGGATCGACAGGGTTTCCTGCGACGCTGTTGGTTTCCAGCGCCAGACGGAGGATGCGCATGGTTCGCCCGCGAAAGAGTGAGGAGCGAGCCTCGAACTGTTGGGCGAGAGAGCGGAAAAACTGCAAATCGCCGGATGCGGAAATGCGCGTGTCGCGCGCGTGCGGAATGCGCGATTGCGCCTTGGCGGCATCAGCGCCGCTGACCGGCGAGAAACCCGTGACCTTCTCGATGATTTCGCGCGACAACTCGTCAATATTGCTTGCCGGAGCTGTTGCCATGCGGTTGAGCCCCTCGACGAGTTCGACCAGGCTCAAATTCTCGATGGTCTTGTGATGCACCAGCGCTTCGGTGGCCAGTTCGAGCCGGTCAATCGACAGTAGAATGGTTTCGGCCAGCAAATCGGAAAACGGCAATTCGCCATCGCGAAAACGCGACATCAACGATTCGATCGGGTGGGCCAGTTCGACCGCCAGGGCGAACTTGCAGAGGGCTGCGTCACCCTTGATATTGTGAATGCCGCGAAATAGATCGGCGATGACTTCGCGATCCCCGGGGGATTTTTTGAGACGAGCAACATCTCGCTCGATTTGCGGCGCGCGATCAGTCAAGGCATCGGCGAATTCTTCAAGCGCGTCGCGATCAGCAATTACCGGCGAAATCAGATTACGCACGTCCATGATGTTGTCCCCCTCAAAACATGAATACGATCTTATAACGCCAGTTTAGCCCAAGGCGGCGGCGCTGGGCACGCTCTGTTTGCTTGACGCTGCCGGTCCCTGCGCCTAACATTTCGCGCTTCTTCCCGGACCGGACTGCAAAGTGCCCCTCGAACTCGTCAATGCCCTCATCGCCGAAGATATGCGGGCCGTGGACGCGGTAATCCGCCGGCGCTTACATTCGGAAGTCGTGCTGGTCCGACAGGTGGCCGAATACATCATCAATAGCGGCGGCAAGCGTCTGCGGCCAGCGCTGGTGCTGTTGGCTGCCGGGGCGGCCGGCTACGCCGGGCAGCATCGCCATGAGCTGGCGGCAGTGGTCGAGTTCATTCATACCGCAACGCTGTTGCATGATGATGTGGTCGATGAATCCGATCTGCGTCGTGGCCGGCAGACGGCAAATGCGCTTTTCGGCAACGCAGCCAGTGTGCTGGTGGGTGATTTCCTCTATTCGCGCGCCTTCCAGATGATGGTCGAAATCGACAACATGCACGTTATGCAGGTTTTGGCTGAAGCGACCAATATCATCGCCGAGGGCGAAGTGTTGCAGTTGATGAACTGCCACGATGCCGATGTGGATCAAGCTCGTTATTTGCAAGTTATTCGCTACAAAACTGCCAAGTTGTTCGAGGCGGCTTCCCAGCTGGGGGGAATCCTATCCGGCCAAGGGAAGCCGGTAGAAGAAGCGCTAGCAACCTATGGCATGCATCTGGGCACTGCCTTCCAGATCGTCGATGACGTGCTCGATTATTCCGGGGCGGAAGCCGATACCGGAAAACACCTGGGTGACGATCTCGCGGAAGGAAAACCGACCTTGCCGCTGATCCACGCCATGCAACACGGCACACCGGATCAGGCAGCGGTCGTGCGCGAAGCGATCGAGCAGGGCGGACGAGAACGGTTCCCGGAAGTTCTTGCGGCAGTGCGTTCATGTGGTGCTCTGGAACGTTCCTGCGAGGTCGCGGCAAACGAAGCCGCCATCGCTCGCGAAGCGATTTCCCTATTGCCGGATACCAATTACAAAAAAGCTCTGATACAATTGTCAGTCTTTGCTGTTGAGCGGAATCACTAGCGATTTCGCTCCAGTCGGAGTGTAGCTCAGCCCGGTAGAGCACTGCGTTCGGGACGCAGGGGCCGGAGGTTCGAATCCTCTCACTCCGACCAAAGATACTCTTAAAAGCCCTGATTTTCAGGGCTTTTTTGCATTCTAGGATTGCGAATTCAGTACTGACTGATCACTTCGCCGTGGGGTTTTGGGTGACAGCAGGGTGATAAGAAAATCCCCTCTCGGCCGCTTCACGATTGTTTGCCACAACGATTCAACCGCTTTCTCAGTCTATCCCTCGCCTCTCTCCATGGCTGACTGATTGCGTTGCCGTTTTTGCTTGTGGCGTTTGTCGAATTGCCGATTTTGCGACAAGTTGCTATGTTGCATGGTTATCGTGGGTATCCGGGAGCAGGTTTTGAAATTTCTCTTGCTGTTGTTGCTGGCGGTCTTGTTCTGGTGGCTGTGGCGCAATCGCCCGACCGACCGGGATCGCCCGGCAAGTCCCAGGGCGCCGGGCGAAGAGCAGATGGTGGTCTGTGCCCACTGCGGGGTCTATCTGCCGTTCAGCGAGGCGCTGCCCGGAGAATTCGGCAACAGCTATTGCTGCGAAGCGCATCGGGCGGCGGGAGCGCGTCGGCCATGAGAGAGTGGCTTTCGGTAACCTGGGGGCCGAACTGGCGTTCGTTGCGCTTTTTCAATCTTTATCGGCTGGTGGTTGCCGTTGTCCTGCTGGTTTCATTTTTGCTGCCGATGGGCTGGAATACCCAGCATCCATTGCTCGAGCGCGGGTTCCTGCAATACCTGGCTGCCGGATACATGTGCCTGGTTGCCG
>JAFLDC010000166.1 GCA_017302775.1 Sphingomonadales bacterium | reverse complement strand
TAACGGGCCTTCGTACTTTTCTCACCGGCGAACTCTTCGCGCTTCTGAGCCAGCATTCCATCATCGGCCGGCTCATGCCGAAAGAGGCCGCGCCGTTCGATCGCACGGCGTTTCTCGCCGGCGTCGATCTCGCCTTCGGCGCCGGGTCGATCAGCCTGCTCAACGATGTGTTCACCGCGCGGAGCGGTGCCTTGCTGGACGTTTTTCCGGTCGAGGCAATTGCCTCGCGGCTGTCCGGCATGCTGATCGGTCACGAACTGGCCGGCGGCCTCCGGCTCCGGGCGGGGCGCGAGGGTCGGCTCATTCTCGTCGGCGAATCCCAGCTTGTTTCCCGTTATGCGGAGGCTCTTGCCCATCGGGGGCAGTCGGTGGAAATCGGGCCGGAAGACGCGGCGGTCGAGGGGTTCCGCAAACTTGTCGAACGACAGGCGGCGGGCGCCCGGTCGTGACGAACGGCTTGCTCCGGTCAGGCCGGTCTGGCGTATCAGCGAATATTCAGTGGGGAAAATGGTGCCGGGGGCGGAATCGAACCACCGACACTGCGATTTTCAGCAAGGCTGGGATACATTTCACCCTGCTTCGTTTTGCCAAATGCTGTTTCGCCAATGCATTGGCATCATTTGAAAAAGCACGAATTTCTTTTCCGATCAGTTGCACCCTGTTTCAATCCAGCAAGCGGCTGGCCGCACCCATGGAACACCCAACGCGCCGCACCACTTTGCCGTTGATTGCGAGATTGGCGGATGAGAGGATTTCGGACTGCATTTCAAATAGGGGGAGACAATGGCGACCTATTTCGCATTTAAGCAAACGGCTCCAGATGGCACGCCAATGCGCTTCGTCTTTCAGCTGGATGATCCAAGTAAGATAGCCGAAGCACGGAGCATTCTCGCCGATCCCGAAAGCATGAAACGGCATGTGCATGGGCGCATCGTTCAGAGGCGGGCCACTTACAATCCCGACTGGTCCTTCCACCTCGATCCAGCCTCAATCGGCTTTTTTGAATTGCAGATCGAGGTCTGCGATGCAAACGTGACCTATGTGGAAGATCATCTTGACGAGGTCGGAGGCTCCTTTTTGCCCCGGTCATTCTGGTGTCCTTGGTCGTCGGAGCTGGTTGAAGAGGTCAACATTTAAAATCACATTCCAACCCGCTCCAAATCATACCCTGACAGAGCCAAGCCTCGGGTGTCATCGTGCACGACATGCGCAAGAAGCTCACACCCAAGTTGATCGATAGTCTGCCAGCCGCGACGACTAAGCGGTATGAGGTCCGCGATGAGATCGTGACTGGCCTGATGGTGCGTGTGTCCTACACAGGAACAAAAGTCTGGTGCCTCGCCGCAACCGTGAAGGAATGTCCGCGCCGGATCAAGCTTGGAACCTATCCTGTGCTCAGCTTGGCCGATGCACGCGACAAGGCGCGCGACATCTTGCGGCAAATCCAGCTTGGCATTTTTGAGGATGAACCCGAAGCCCGGCTGACGCTCGGTGATGTCATCCCCCAGTTCATCGAACTCTATGCCAAGCCACGCAATCGGAGCTGGAAACCGACCGAACGTGTCCTCGCCAAATTCGCCGTGTTGCACGACAAGCCGATCGACGAGATCAAGCGCGGCGATGTCGTCAAAGTGCTCGACGATATGATGGCGGCGGGCATGGGCACCGGAACGAACCGGGCACTTGCTGCGATCAAGAAGCTGTTTTCGTGGTGCGTTGATCGCGGCACGATTGAAACCAATCCAGTCGCGGCCCTGAAGGCTCCGGCCAAGGAGGTGTCGCGCGACCGCGTCCTGACGAGCGCCGAAATTGTCGCCTGCTGGAACGCCGCCGTGGGTGAGGGCTTCCCATTTGAGCAGTTCGCCAAGCTCGTGATCCTGACCGGCCAGCGGCGAGGGGAGGTGGCAGGGATGCAGTGGTCGGAACTCGATCTTGCCAATGGCACTTGGACGATCCCAGCGAAGCGGGCCAAGAACGCCACCCAACACACCGTTCCGTTAGCACCCTTGGCCTTATCGATCCTCGAAAGCTTGCCCCGCTTCGCCGGTTCGGATTTCGTCTTCACGACAACGGGCACGACGCCAATTTCAGGCTTCGGGCGCTTGAAAGCGCGCTTGGAAAAGGCCTCAGGGGCTGACGACTGGCGTATGCACGACATCCGCCGCACGGTTGCAACCAACATGGCCATGATGGGCGTCCAGCCCCATGTGATCGAGGCCGTTCTCAACCACAAGAGTGGTATCGTCTCAGGCGTCGCAGCCGTTTATAATCGCCACGCCTACACGCAAGAAAAGCGCGAGGCGTTGACCAAGTGGGCAGACCATGTTGAGGCGTTGATCAATGCCGATCGGAGAAATCAAGGACAGGTTCTTTCTGTCGCCGCGTGAGGCGATCGACGAAATCGTCGGCCCTGCCACTCATGGTGACGCTTGGCAGAAGCAACTTCCTGCCGGAAATGATCTGGTCAAGATCGCCCTCCGAAACCTCTACACGGCACTCCATGGTGGAAAAATCACCGCTTACCATCACGCTTTCGATGGGCATGAACGTCAGCTCACCGCCATTGAGGCCGCAAACGAATTCTTCAAGATCGACCTTGATCGTAATTGTTGCTTGTTTGGCCCGATCGAGGGACCACCGAGAGAGCTGAAAATCAGCCGTGCCGATCTCGTTGCGTTTCTGGACTCAGCCCAATCAGCCGACGAAGCACAGCCCCCCAGCGATCTGGAACAATGCACTTGCTGGCTCATCGAGCGGCTCTCCGCGACAGGGCGGCGGCCCTTGAACAAGGAACTGGAGCCCGAAGCTTTGCAACGCTGGCCGAAGCTTTCGAAGCGGCAATACAAAAACGCCCGCGGCAATGCACGCGCTCGTATGGGCAAAGCGCCCACGGACTTTAGCGGGCGGCCGCGTTTGGAAAAACCCGCGCACTCCGGGTGAGAAATCGTGCCGTCTATTTCGTTCCGTTCATCCTGACATCTTCGCTCGCACAAATCGACGGCATCGTGCCGCGATGAAAGCGAGTGGAAAGCGATGAATGAGCATCCCATATCCAAGGTCTTTCTGACCCGCGCCGAGGTGCAAGCGCTCGGCATCACCGGCAGCAACGTGACGTGGTTGCGGCGCGAACAGCGAGGGCTCATGCCCCGGCGCATTCGCATCGGCGGCACGCGGGTCTGCTGGGATCGCGGCGAAATCCTGCAATGGATCGAGGACCGCCGCGCTGAGCGCGCCCAGCACGTCTACGCCGACTACGCCTGAGGGGCCTTAGCCCCTCCATTTCCCCTCACAATCTGGAGATTCTAACATGCAACCTCGCGTGAACGAAGGCGCGCGTCATAAGTCGATCGCAAGCAGACAGCACAGCTTCCTGCTATCGATCTGGCGCCGCCATACACTGGGCTTTGTTTTTCTTGGCGCTCGGAATGCCAGCACCGGGCATTGGCACGAAGAGGGCTTCGATGTTGACCTCGAATGGCCAGGCATTCGTGACTTTCTAGAAGAGTTTGAACCGAGCTCCTTCGATCAATATTTCTGCCCGAACGCCTTCGATCTCCGGCGGCGAATGGCGCTCTATGCGTTGCCGACGCCATTCGCATGGTGCGACATCGATGCCGGTGATCCAAAATTGTTTGTGCCCCCGCCATCGGTTCTCATCCTGACTTCGCCGGGGCGGACTCAGGGCATCTGGGAATTCGACAACTGGATTCCCGCACCGAAAGCAGAGGCGGTCTCCAAACACCTAGCCTATTCGTACAAGGGCGATCGCAACGGCTGGTCGTCGACCAAGTTTCTGCGGCTTCCCTACGGCTTCAACCACAAGCCGCAATACCGTTGTCCCAAAATCGCGCTCGTGAAACAGCCGCGTCTGGTGCGCTCGGAATGGCCAAAGCCGCTCTATGCTGGGCCATCGATGCGGGTGCCGACTGAAACCTTCAATCCGAAGTATGATCCAGCACTGGTCGCGAAGCGCTACCGGCGGGAGGTTGGCGGCGATCGATACCGCCTGATGACGGATGCTTTCGTCATCAGCTCCGATCGCTCACGTTGCGTCTTCATGATCGCCGCGTCGTTGCTCGATGCGGGCGCATCGGCCGATGAGATTGCGAGCGTTATCTGGCACAGCCCATACTTCGTCAGCAAATACGGCCAGAGCCGCACGAAATTGAACGAGGAGCTGTCGCGCATTCTCGGGAAGTTGCGGGGTGGGCGATGAGCACGAAGAAAAAGAGCCCCTTCGGCACGCTCAGCGATGTCGAGGCAGCGACAGTGGAGTGGCTCTGGGAGCCGCTCATACCCTTCGGCATGGTGACGATCGTCGAGGGCGACCCCGGTATCGGCAAGTCGTTTCTCATGATGCATCTCGCCGCGCTGGTTTCCACAGGAGGCAAGCTCCCCAACGGCCAGCGCGTGCGCAAAGGGCATGTGCTCGTCATCAGCGCCGAAGACGATGCGGCCTACACCGTTCGACCTCGCATCGACGCCATGGGAGGCGACCCCGAGCGTATCCGCTACCTCGCCGAGTACTCAGCCTTCGATGACAAGGGGCTCGCGGCGCTACGAACGGAGGTTCTGGAACATGAGCCAAGCCTGATCATCATTGACCCGCTCTTTGCCTTCGTGCCGAGCGCATCCGACATGTACAAGCCGAACGAAATCCGAGCGCTGCTAGCCCAGCTTGCGGAGGTCGCCTCGGAAGCGGAGGCGGCGATGATCGTGGTCCGCCACCTGCGCAAGTCGAGCGCAACCAAGGCCATCTATCAGGGCATCGGCTCCATCGACGTGATCGGGGCGGCGCGCTCGGCGCTTCTCGTCGGCATCCATCCCGAGGACATTGATCTTCGCGTCGTCGCGCATCTCAAGCACAACATCGCGCCGCGCGGCGACAGCTGGCTTTACGAGCTCGACGCTAAGATCGAGGGTCAGATGCCCGTGCTGCGTTGGCGCGGCAAATCGAACCTCACAGTCGAGGACTTGCTCGGGGCTGCGCCATCGAACCAGTCGGCCATGGACGCCGCCATGACCTTCCTCCGCGAGGAACTTAAAGACGGACCAAAGCCCGCCAAGGAGGTATTCGACAAGGCTGGTGCCGCAGGCCATGCCGAACGCACAATCCAGCGCGCCAAGGATGCAATCGGCATCAAGTCCAAAAAGCACAAGGATGGCTGGCTATGGAGCCTGCCGGACTGAAGAATGCCAAGGTCGCCACGTTTTCATGGCGATGTTCCGCGCTCAACATTGCCAGAGAATGTTGGCGGCCTTGGCGATCTTGGCTACGTGAGCTTTGCGAGGAATGCGACATTCAGAGGGGCACTCGCCAATGGCGGTCTATCATCCATCTCTTCAATGCATGGTTGAGCGCGTCGAATACGACTTCAACACCCAGACGGGTTATCTTTTCATGGAGGATGGCAACGCCTGCGACTTGGCAGCTTGCATTGCTATGTTCGAAGCGCTTGACCCCGGCGTCCGCGCGGTCAGCACGCTCGCGGGCAACCAGCCTGACACGATCTACCGCCGCCGCACCGATGGATGGCATGCTGCGCTTCGCGACTGATCTGAGCCGGAGCTAAGCGCAAAGCCCGCCCTAAAAAAGCGCGTGCGCGACACTGCGATATAAAGTCAGCCTGCCTTCGTGGCGGGCTTTCTTTTTTGAAATGCACTATCAAGCCGTCCGCCGCGCAAGCAACCAAGCCGCCAGCATCTTGGGTGTCCGAGGCTCATGCAGAAGGCGACAAAGCGGGCATATACCCGTGTCCAAACGCATTGGCGACGCCGTAGGAGGCTATTTGTGCCTTTTCTGGTGGTGCCTACCTGAGCGCGTATTCAGAGAGAAACTGGCCGCTCCTATTCATTGTTGCAAGCGGGAAGGCGACCGTGCTTCTCGACATGTTCCCAGATCAATCGGCGTTCAACATACTGGATGTAGGGGAAAAGTACTTCGGGGTCACGCCTTACAATCACAGGCACATGCACGCAAACAGCGATGTAAGCCGGATCTATCACCCCGAATTTTCCGTAAAATGTGACGCCACCAGCGTGGCCCTTCTGGCCTGAGGCTGCAGAGCGGTGGAAATCCGCCAGCCGCCCGCGCAGGCCATCCACTCCCCACGTTTTGCCGATGTAAATCGTGACCCCTGCTTTGGAGATCATGTAGACGCCGGGATCGGGCGGAACGGACATCCTTTCAGGCCAAGTGACCTGCCCCCCGGAATGTCCCTCGCTCTGATGTAGAGTCTGCCCAGCCTGAGAAGGAGCAGACGATATGAGGAAGAGCCGTTTCACTGACGCGCAGATCATCGGGATGATCAAAGAACAGGAGGC
>JAFLDC010000165.1 GCA_017302775.1 Sphingomonadales bacterium | reverse complement strand
GGCTGTCTGCATAAAGCCAGCCGAGTTCGCGGCTGACTTGCAGGGCCAGTTCGCGGGTTGGCGCGATGATCAGCGCGCGCGGAGCCGCCGCGGGAAGGGCCACTCCCGTGTCGTCCAGCAGTTGCCCGGCCATGGCAAGACCGAAGGCCACTGTCTTGCCCGAGCCGGTCTGCGCCGAAACGATCAGATCGCGGCCATCGGCCTCAGCCTCAAGCACGGCGGCCTGAACCGGCGTCGGTGCGGCATAGCCGCGCGCCAACAAGGTTTGCGCCAATTGCGGGTAGGGGGTTTGAAAAGACATGAAACTCGCGTCTGTAAGGGGGCGGGCAGACAGATAGGGGTCAACTGCACCGGCAGATGGCGGCGGCGATAGGCCTTTCGCACCTGCAGCACAATCGCAATCGCCGATCGATCGCGGTGAAGCTAGTCGTTCACCGTGATCGACAGCACTTCGATAGCCTCTTCTTTACCTGCAAAATCAAGCATTTCGCCCGGTCCAGTGCCGATCAAAGCACGCGCCAGCGGGGCTGAAAAGGCAACCCTGCCAGCAGCCGGATCTGCCTCGTCATGGCCGACGAGCGCCAGGTGATTGATCTTTCCGTTGAACCGGAAAGTCACGGTCGTGCCGATCTCAGCGGTTTCACCCGTCGGGCGGGGCACGGGCTGCGCAGTGACCTGGCGGGTCTGCCAATAGCGCAGGTCACGTTGCAGCGCCTTGACCGGAGCCTCATCCGCACCGCCTGCCAGCAAACCGGCAAGCTGCTCTTCAAGCTCAGCAACGCGTGCATCGATCAGCTCGGCTCCGCGCCGCGTCACCAGATTGGGACCGGAGGGAATCGGCAGCTCGAACTTCGGTTCAAGATGCTCGTCATCATTTTCCCGGCGGAATGCGACGCTCATGCCGCGATCCCTTCCAGCGCTTCGCTGGCTTCCAGCCAGGCCTGTTCGGCACCTTCAATCCGGGCCTGCAATTCTGCGCGGCGCTTCATCAGATCGGTCATGGTCAGCTTGGCGAGGGCGGGCTTGGCCGATCCGGGATCAAACATGGCTTGATCCACGGCGTTACGCTCTGCCTGCAAGCGGGTCAGCTCGTCCTCAGCCTGCCTGGCCTGCTTGCGCAGCGCCTGTCCTCTCTCGCGCGCCTCGGCCGCGGCCTTGCGCTGATCCTTCTTGTTGACCCCGCCGCCACCTTTGGCGGGGGCGGGATCGCGGGCCAGGACAAAGGCGATGTAATCATCAATCGATCCATCGAATTCGCGGGCCATCCCGCCATCGACCAGAACGAGCCGGTCAGCGGTCATTTCCAGCATATGGCGATCGTGACTGACAATGACCACCGCACCCGAATATTCGTTCAGCGCCTGAATCAGAGCCTCGCGCGCATCGACATCAAGATGGTTGGTCGGCTCGTCCAGGATCAGCAGATGCGGCGCATCCCGGGTAATCAGCGCCAGCGCCAGCCGTGCCCGCTCCCCGCCCGACAGCTTGCCGACTTCGGTGGTCGCTTTCGGGCCGGAAAAACCGAACCGGCCCAGCTGGCCACGCACCGCGCCGGGCGTCGCCCCCTTCATCAATACGGTCATGTGTTGCAGCGGGGTCTCGCCACGGTCGAGCTCTTCTACCTGATACTGGGTGAAATAGCCGACCCGCATCTTGCCGCTGGCGTTCATCGCCCCATCCATTGGCGCCAGCTGCGCCGCCAGCAGCCGGGCCAGCGTAGTCTTCCCATTGCCGTTGCGGCCCAGCAGGGCAATGCGGTCATCCGGATCGAGCCGCAGATTGAGCCTGCTCAGCACCGGCGTATCGCCGTAACCGACCGAAGCCAGATCGAGCGTGATAAGGGGTGGGCGCAAGGCATCGGGATTGGGGAAGTCGAAGCTCAGCGACGGGTCGTCGATCAGTTCGGCGATCGGTTGCAGCTTGGCCAGCGCCTTGGCGCGCGACTGCGCCTGTTTGGCGGTAGAGGCACGCGCGGAATTGCGCGCAACATAGTCTTGCAGACGGTCACGCATTGCCTGTTGCCTGGCCCTGGCCGAAGCAATCTGCGCCTGCCGTTCGGCCCGCTGCCGCTCGAACGCGTCGTACCCGCCGGGATAGAGCGTCAGTTTGCCACCTGACAGGTGCAGGATGTGATCGACAACGTTGTTGAGGAAGTCACGTTCGTGGCTAACCAGCAGGATCGTCGCCGGGTAGCTTCGCAGGAAGTCCTCAAGCCACAGGACTGCTTCGAGATCGAGGTGGTTCGACGGCTCGTCCAGCAACAGCAGGTCCGGCTGCGAAAACAGCAAGGCGGCCAGCGCCACGCGCATCCGCCAACCGCCGGAGAAGCTCTCCAGCGGGCGCGCCTGCGCCGCCTCGTCAAACCCCAGGCCTACCAGGATGCGCGCGGCACGTGCCGGCGCGGAATGCGCTTCGATCGCCAGCAGCCGTTCATGGATTTCAGCCAGGCGGTGCGGATCATGGCTGGTCTCGCTTTCCGCCATCAGCGCCGACCGTTCGGTATCGGCGGCCAGAACCGTTTCGAAGGGCGTGGCATTGCCGCCCGGCGCTTCTTGCGCGATATAACCGATGCGGCTGCCGCGCGGCATGGCGACGCTGCCGGTATCGGGTTCCAACATCCCGGCAATCACCCGCACCAGCGTCGATTTCCCTGCCCCGTTACGGCCGATCAGACCAATCCGGCCGCGCGGCGGCAGCTTGGCCGTGGCGTCGTCAATGATCGTGCGGCCGCCAAGACGAACCGTAATTCCCGTGAGGTTGAGCATCCGGGGCGCCTAGCAGGCCCGTTGCCACGGCGAAAGGGCGCTCAGAAAGCGGTCAGCGCGCATTGCCATCGCCCAACACGGCAATGTCGGTCGGCGACCCTGGCAGTTCCAGAGTCTCCAGCAGGTTCAGGTCGCGGTCCAGCATCGCCAGCCGCCCCCGCAGCCCGTCGCGCTGCTGCCGCTCGCTGAACACTGTAAGGCCAACGGCAATCCGGTCGCTGCCAAAGGCGATCCCGCGTGTCATCAGGTCGTCGCAAACCTTGGCCCGCCGCCCATCCGAAGCGGCGATTTCCCCGCTCATCGAGGCCGAATGCCAGACTACGCCGTCCGGATCGGCAACGATATCGTGACATCTGTACCCTGGGAGCGCGATCCGCTGGATTACCCGCCAATCGTCATCAAGCCAGGCGAGCTCGCTCGGCTTGGGCGGGAGCGCCTTGCCGTTGTGCAGCATGACCGCCAGACGGCCATCGATCCGCGCCAGGGCGTTGATGTGCAGGTAAGCCCCGCTGCGATCCTCTGCCGGCGCAGGCGGAAAGGGTGCCTGCCGATCGATCATCGCGCCATCGCGGTCAAATCGCAGGATCTGCTGATTGGCGGTATCTACCACGCAGATCAGGTCATCGATGACCCGCACCTGGTGGCAGTTCCCGTCCAACCCGGTCACCAGGACCTCGGGTTCAACCAGCCAGCCTTCGGCAATGCGCACCCGCACGAGCCGACCATGTTGGCCGTTACGGTCCTGCCGCCCGCAATTTTCGAACAGGTACACTGCGTCCTGATCCCGGCAGATGCCGAAGAACCAGCCATGGGCCAGCCTCTTCCATTTGCCCGGCGCAACTGCGAAAAGACCGTTATGCGATGCGACCAGAAACTGCCAACCCGTCACGTCGGCGTCAACCAGCCGGACCGTCCCGGCTGCGTAGGACCGCAAGGCCAGCGCCTGACGGATCGCGCGCCGGGCATCATCATCGAACTGTGACGGCATCGGGGATGTCCTATCAGCATCGTGGACCGCTGCAAACCGCTGCACCCCGCAGTAGCGGAGTCTATGCGCTGGTCCGGCTCGATGGGGGACCGATCTCCCAAAAGGATTGCGCCGCCTTGGGCCTGCCCGATCAGGGCGAACACTGCAGCGCCAGTCTGGAGGCGATAGACCCGATTGAGCCTGCTGCTTGCACCCGGCTGGAGGAAAACGGCGTCGTAACGGTGCTGGCGGGCTTCATCGAGGAACGGGAACTCCGGGCCAGGGAACTGGGGCTGGATAGGCAATCCTGCGATGCGCGGATCGCCAAGGCGGCCCTGGCCCGATACGCCGGGGAAACGCCGGGAATTCTGGTCGGTGAATGGTCGTTGATACAGTGGGATCCGCACGCACCCGGCCCAACCTTGACGATAATGAGTTCCGCCGCCCGGCGTGACCGGCTGTTCTTTGCCCGATCGGGCCCGCACGTTGCAATTGCGCCCGATCTGTTCGCCCTGAGCCATATCGACTGGGTCGGAACGCAGCTCGACGAGGGCGGACTGCTGATGCAGTTTGGCACCGCGGCCCTGCGGCGGCAGGCTGGGGAGCGGACCATGTTGCGCGCGGTGTCGCAACTGGGTCCGGGTGAAGGAAAACGTTTCACCCACGGCCGTGAACCGCTGGCATGGCGCTGCAACGTGTTGCCTTGTCAGCCGCGTTGGACGGGGACACCCCGCGATGCGCTGGCGGAAGCAGAAGCCCTGATCGTCCGGATCATGCGCGAGCGGCTGGCGCGCGTTGGGCAATCAGCGCTGCTGTTGAGCGGGGGTCTGGATTCTGCCCTGCTGGCATGGGCTGCAAGTGACGCCTTGGACTCCGGGCCAGCGCCGTTGGCCTTCACGACCGCAGTCCCGCCAGACAGCGCCATGCGGGACGAGATGCATCATGCCGGGCTCGTCGCACAATATCTGGATATGGGTCATCGCGGAATCATCCCCGATCCGGCGGACAACAGCTATCGCCCGTCGAATCCGATCCTTGCCGGAGCGCAGGGTCCGGTCCTGTCGAACCGGCACTGCCTTACCGCAGGATTCCAGCGGGCAGCGCACGAAACCGGCTGCCAGCTCCTGATCAACGGCACCTATGGTGAGGCAACCCTGACCGCGCGGCTGCCGCGCAAGACGGCGACCCAAACCCTGCTGCAGCGCGCCAGGCAGATCGTCAAGATCGCGCGCCGGGCTCACACGCGATACGTTCCTGTGGACCCATTCCACGTCCGCATCGCCCCAAATCTGCTTGACCGATTGCCTGAAGAAATCGCCGCGGCAGCCGAATGCAATGCCGGCACGCTCGATGCGGACAGCCGCGATGGCCTGCTGGGCTATCAGCCCGTCGCCGCCAAGGCGCTGGCGCACCCCAACGCATTCCATGCCGGTGCGGTGAGGATGGACTTTCCCTATCGCGACCTGCGGTTGCTGCGCTTGTTCGCATCGTTTCCGCAGGAACTCGCCAAGGCGCTGGGGCCAGACCGCGGCCCTGCCAGGACAATCCTGCGGGGACGCCTGCCACCGGAGATCGTCCGGCGGCGCCACGGTCTGCCTGCGGATCCCGATCATTTCGCCCGGCTGCAACGGCAAGCCCCGCTGGCATTGGCCCGCATCAGCCTGTTCCGGAAGCGAGGGCTAAACGCGTGGTTCGATCTCGATTGGTTGCACGATGCGCTCCGTATGGTGGCCGCGCGTGGTCCAGCCGATGTCCGCCAGGCCAACCTTGTCCAGCTGACCGTTCTGAATGCGGAAATGCTGTGCTGGTGGCAGGATGGGGCCGGGCTCCCATCAAGCGGGAACTAGATCAAACGCCACGCAGATACGGCGTCCAGGCTGCCCGTGCGGGTAAGTGCGATGGTAGGCATGTGACGGAAACAGAGCCAGCATCCCGGGCTGCGGGACGATCAGCTGCTCGCCAAACGCGGCGGCATTTTCCGCTCCGGCAAGTGCGGGCGGCATGCCAAAGGCAAGGCAGCCAGCCTTCGGTTCATCGCTGGTCCGTTCGGGCACCTCGACATAATATCCCCCGCTCATCCACCCGGCGGGGTGATTGTGCCATTCCTCGTATCCGTCAGCGTCGGTCATCACGCACCAGCTGCGCATCACCAGATGTTCCGGTCGGGCAGCGACCCATGGATGATCGCCCGCCAGCGCCAGGACATGCCGCATGGCGGCGGCGGCAATCGCCTTGTGAAGGGCAGCCAGCGCCGGCGTATCTGTACGAAGTGGGTGATCGACACGGTTTGTATTGCGCGAGGCCGTGCCGTACCGGCCGTGTCGCAGATCCGGATCACCTTCGACCTCCGTTTTCAGAAGCGCGTTGAATCGCGTCAGATCCGCGCAGCCGCTGCTCAGATCAAGCATGGTTGTCGAAACAAAGCGATCCAGCCCGCAAAGCTCCCGGGCCGCTTCGACCGCGCCCGTTCGCGCCCGCGCTGCAGCCTGCGCGCCCAGCAACCGCGAATGGTGTATTCCCCGGCACTGCGCCGCTTCGACCAGTGCCAGGACGGCTGCAGCATCGCCGCGCTGCAGCAAGCGATCGGTCAACGATCGAAAGGCGCCCGCCTGCGCTGGTTCGCGATCAAGGATGGCACGCAGCTTCCC
>JAFLDC010000164.1 GCA_017302775.1 Sphingomonadales bacterium | reverse complement strand
CCTTGATCGCGCGTCCCGCAGTGCGGGCATTGTTGCCGAATGTCATCGTCCCTCTTGCTCTTGCTGTCTGTCCCGGTCGGCTGAAGCCCACAATCGCCCCCTCCGCCCCCGTGGGATTTTTTCGGATTCCCCGGGCCTATACGCGCGCTTGCGAGGCACCTCAAGCGCCTCTAGGGGAATTTTTGACAAAGCGCATGGACAGCTATTTCTCACCCATGGGCGAACGACTCGAAAGGTGATTACAAAATGCAGGATGAAGAGGTTCTGGCCGAGTTTCGGGCCAGTAAAGCCCTGCTCGAAGGCCATTTCCTGTTATCATCAGGGCGTCACAGCGCACACTACCTGCAATGCGCCAGGGTGCTGATGGATCCGATGCGGGCCAGCCGCCTGGCTGCCGCGCTGGCCGCGCGAATCCCCCGCGAACTGCGCAAGGACATCGCGAAGGTCGTGTCTCCGGCGATGGGCGGGGTGATCATCGGCCACGAAATGGGCCGCGCGCTCGGAGTCGAGGCGATGTTCGTTGAGCGGCCGACCGGGTCGTTCGAACTGCGCCGCGGGTTTACCCTTGAACCGGGGGACAAGGTGCTGATGGTAGAGGATGTCATCACCACCGGCCTGTCGAGCAAAGAAGCGATCCGCGCCATTTCAGAGGCAGGCGGAGAAGTGATCGCGGCGGCGGCATTGGTCGATCGCACCGCCGGGTCAGTCGATATCGGCGTGCCGTTCTTTCCGTTGCTCGCCATCAACTTCCCTACCTATGCACCTGACGATCTTCCACCGGAACTCGCCGGAACCACACCCGTGAAACCAGGGAGCCGCGCCGAACCGTGACGCTGCCTCACCTTCGCCTTGGTGTGAACATCGATCATGTCGCCACGATCCGCAATGCGCGGGGCGGGGATCATCCCGATCCGGTCCGCGCGGCGGAGATCGTGGCACGCTGCGGCGACGGGATCACCGCGCATCTGCGCGAGGATCGTCGCCATATCCGCGATGACGATCTTGCCCGTATTCAGGCGGCGACCAGTTTGCCCCTTAACCTGGAAATGGCGGCGACGGACGAAATGCTCGCCATCGCGCTGCGTCACCGGCCACACGCCGCCTGTATCGTTCCCGAACGGCGTGAGGAGCGCACAACCGAAGGCGGGCTCGATGCAGCGGGGCAGCACAACCGGCTTTATCCGATGGTCCAGCGCCTCAGCGACGCCGGTATCCGCGTCAGCCTGTTTATTGCACCAGACGAGCGCCAGATCGAAGCCGCCATGATGCTCAAGGCGCCGGTTGTCGAATTGCACACCGGGGAATATGCCCATGCCACTGGCGATGCGGTTGCCCACGAACTCAGCCGTCTGGCCAATATGGCGGCACTCGCCGCCAAAAACGGGATCGAGCCCCACGCCGGCCACGGCCTGACCTATGACAATGTCCAACCCATCGCCGCGATCCCTCAACTAGCCGAGCTTAACATCGGCCACTACCTGATCGGTGAGGCGATTTTCTGCGGACTTGAGCCGGCCGTGCTGAAAATGCGCGAACTGATGGACGCAGCGCGGTGATCCTCGCCATCGGTTCGGACCTCTGCAACATCGAACGCATCCAGAACTCGCTGGAGCGCTGGGGTGATCGTTTTGAGAAGCGCGTGTTCACCGAAACGGAGCGTACCAAGGGCAATTCACGCCCCTTCACCAAGGCGGGTACCCTGGCCAAGCGGTTCGCGGCGAAGGAAGCGTTCTCCAAGGCAGTCGGCACCGGCTTCAAAGCCGGGGTCTTCATGAAAGACATCGGTGTGGTCAACGCCCGTTCCGGCGCACCCACCCTGCACCTTGCCGGCGGCGCGGCAGCCCGCCTTGCTGCGATCACGCCCGCTGGACATGAGGCGGTGATCCATCTGACGTTAACGGACGACCACCCATGGGCCCAGGCCTTTGTCGTTATCGAGGCCCGTAAACTGTGACTGATCCGAATTCCCCGGCCGTACCCGACACCGCAGCGGAATCTCGACCCGAAGCGCCGCTTCTGGAAGCGATCGACGCACCGTTGAAGGATCCGATCGACTGGATCGGCGAAATTCGCGGACTGGCACTGATGCTGCTGGCGGTGTTGGCGTTCCACAGTTTCATCGCCAAGCCGTTCTACATCCCTTCGATTTCGATGATGCCCAACCTGCTGGTCGGTGACCGTCTGATCGTCTCGAAGTTTCCGTACGGCTGGAACTGGGCCTCGGCCAGCTTTCACGTTTTGCCGCGGGGGACGTGGCGGGTGCTGCCTGGTACGCCGACATACGGCGACATTGTGATTGTGGTCCCGCGCAACCGTAATGACGATCTGATCAAGCGGGTTGTAGCCCTCCCGGGGGACCGGATCGCGGTTGTTGGCGGGCAGATTGTCCTTAACGGCAAGCCAGTGCCGCAGGACGTTGAGCCCGCGCTGCAACTCCCCGCGGACCCCAAGCTGATGTGCAGCGACCGGCGGCCATCATACCATTGCTATGAGGATTTCCTCGGCTACCGTACCAAGCTGCCCTCGGGCCGCGAGGTGTATGAATTACCGACGTTGCGCGAAACCATGCCGAACGGCGCGACTTACCTGATCATCCACGAACGGTCAGACGCAATGGTCGACAATTTCGCCGAGATCACTGTCCCGGCTGGCCATGTGTTCCTGATGGGCGACAATCGCAATCATTCCGCAGACAGCCGTGTCCCGATCATGTCCGAAGGATTGGGAGGGCCGGTGCCGCTGTCTGATGTTGGCGGACGGGCCGAGTTCATCACCTTCTCGCTTGATGGCGGCCAGACCTGGAGTCCGCTAAGCTGGTGGAATTCCTTGCGTTCTGGTCGATCGTGGACCAGCCTTCGGCCAGTGCATCTGACCAAGGACAAATAATGCCCCGCCGCCCCGCCCGCACGCCCCGTCCGATCGTTCCCGATACGACAACCGTCGCCGGGCCGACTGACATTTCCGATCCCTTGCTGCGGACAGAAGCCAAGCGGGCCGCCGTCTGGCTGGGCATGGCGGCGCTGCTGGCCCTGGCGATCTACCTGGCGCAGCCCCTGCTGGTGATCTTCGGCGGGATGGTCTTGGCGGCAATGATCGACGGCGGAGCCCGGTTGCTAGGCCGCGTGCTCCCGATCGGGCGGGCCTGGCGCGTGACGATCGTGCTGCTGCTCGCACTCGCCTTTCTGTTGTGGACCATTATGTTCGCGGGCAACCAGATCGCGACACAGGCAGCCCAGCTACCCGGCATTGTTGAGGCGCAGACCATGCGCGCGCTGGATTGGCTGCGCGGCCACGGCGTCAAATACGACATGCAATCGGCGCAAGGCCTGCTGGACAAAGTGGTGGGCGGCGTTGGTCAATTGACCAGCGCAGTAGGCGGGGTGATCGGCGGACTGACCACTGCATTTCTGATCGCCGTCATGGCAATTTACTTCGCTGCGGAACCGCAACTTTACCGACGCGGTTTTGCATGGCTGTTGCCGCAAGGCCAGCGCGAGCATTTCGAGGGGACGGCCATGATCATGGGCCAGACCCTGCGGCGATTACTGGCTGGCCGGCTGCTCGGCATGGGGATCGAAGGCGTGGCAACCTGGGCCTTGCTGGCGTTCTACGGGGTGCCGATGGCCGCACTGCTTGGCCTGCTCACCGGCCTTCTCGCCTTCTTGCCTAACATTGGTGCGCCGATTTCCGGCGCCCTGATGATCATGGTAGGATTTTCAGGCGGTGTTGAGATGGGCATCTATTGCATCGTCGTCTACGTTACGGTCCACATTATTGACGGCAATGTCATCGTCCCGATGGTTGCCAAAAAGACCGCGGACCTGGCCCCGGCGCTGGTGCTTGGCGCGCAGCTCATCATGGGGGCGCTGTTTGGTCTGCTTGGCCTGATGATGGCCGATCCGCTGGTGGCGATGCTCAAGGTTGCCCTCGAACGCCAGTCAGAAAAGAATGAAAGCAGCTGAACTGTGGCACGCAAGTTCCTCTATTTCATCGCAGTTTGCATCGTCCTTTACATCGGTGCCAGGATCGCCCTGGCCTTCTACCCCGACCAGCTAACCCGGCTCAGCTTTACCCCCGACCGCACCTTTGAGGCGCAGCCGGCGCTCAAACCCAACGCCTATGCCGACCCGGCGTTGTGGCTCGCGCGTCCCGGCGACCCCGGTCAAGCGCTGGTGCAGTGGAAGCCTGAGGGCTTCAACCCGACCGCTGAGGAAGCCGGTGGCCTGAATGCGGCGGTGTTTTTCGTTCATCCGACCAGCTATCTCAAGAAGGCGCACTGGAATGCACCGCTGGACGATCCCGATGCAAATCGGATCAGCGCCATCACGGTGCGCGGTATTGCCAGCGTATTCGGGGCCGCTCGCGAAGTCTGGGCCCCGCGCTATCGCCAGGCGACCTTTGGGGCATTCGCAACCGACGCTCCGGAAGCAAAGCAGGCCCACAATCTTGCCTATGCCGACGTGGCCGAGGCTTTCGATGCATTTGTAGCCGCACAACCGGCCAATCGACCGATCATTCTGGCGGGACACAGCCAGGGTGCGTTTATCCTCAAGCGCCTGCTGGCCGAGAAAATTGCCGGGACGCCGCTCTCCCGCCGGATCGCGGCGGTCTATGCAGTCGGCTGGGTGGTGGACCGCAAGCGAGATCTGCCAGGCATGGGCCTGCCCGCCTGCTCCGCACCCGACCAATCCCGTTGTGTGATCAGTTTCCTGTCGTTTGCAGATCAGGCCGACACCACGATGATGCGCGAAGCCTATGAACGGTTCGCCGGACACGAAGCGGCTGCAGGACAACCGGACTATCTCTGTTCGAATCCCTTGACCGGCGGGATTGGTGGCTCCGCACCAGCCAGTGCCAATGCCGGGGGGATCGTCCCGGACCTCAAGTTCGAAACGGCCACGTTGACGCCGGGACTCGTGGGTGCCTCCTGTGCGCCTGACGGCTCGCTGCGGATCGGTACCGGACCGGATCTGGGGCCATTCGTGCTGCCGGGCGGCAACTATCACGTTTACGATTATGCGCTCTATTGGTTGCCGTTGCGGCAGGACTTTGCGCGGCGGGTAGCGGCATGGCAGAACCAGCGCTGATTACCACCAGCGTATTGGACTTTCGCGCTGCCTTGCCTGCCGGAGGAGCGCTGATGGGTCTTGACCTTGGCACGCAGACCATCGGTACCGCCTTTTGCGACGCGGGATGGCGATTTGCCTCACCCGGCAAGACTTTGAAGCGCGGCAAATTTAGTGCGGACCGCGTGACGCTGGGTACGCTGCTGACCGAACGGAGCATCGCCGGTCTCGTGCTGGGTCTGCCGCTTAATATGGATGGCAGCGAGGGCCCGCGGAGCCAGTCCAGCCGCGCCTACGCCCGCAATCTGTCTACCGCGGTGGGTCTGCCGATCCTGTTGTGGGATGAGCGGTGGTCCACCACCAGCGCCGAGCGTGATCTGATCAGACAGGATATGAGCCGCGCCAAGCGCGCGACCCGGATCGATTCTGCCGCGGCCGCGGTCATTCTCCAGGCGGCGATCGATGCCTTGGCCGGCGGCTTCAGCTAGGGCACCAGTTCCGCCCGGCGTTGCCGTGCTTCCATCGCGACCAGTCGGCTCCCGGCGCCTTCCGCCTCGCGCCACAGCGCATCGCGTGCAGCGATGTTAGGTTCGCGTCCGGCCAAGGCATCCCAGCAGGCCAGCCGAAGCCGGTCGCTGGGATGACGCCGCGCAAACCGCTGTGCCAGGTCGATTGCTTCGTCGCTACCCAGGCCGACCGCCACTTTCAGAAAGGATTCGCTCGGCCCGGGCGAGATGATTGCACATACTTCGCGCCGCTCCAGATCAAACCGATATTGATCGAGCCAGCCCTGTGCGCCGGTGGTATGCATGATGTTGAGCGATACCGATAGCGAATCCGCCGCGCCTTGAGCGTGCACGTCGCGGTGCGCGCGGTACAGCATCAGTTTGCCCTGCTCTAACCGGGACCGTTCGACAAAGCGCAGGGAAGGAACGGGCTCGCCGCGATACCCGATGACCGCCTCATAGTCATATTCATAGTAGTCGCTCCAGTAGCCGGGACCAAAATAACCCAGTGTCAGGAAGTTGAAGTTGTGATCATGCGGCAGGCCAAGGACGAAGGCATCGCCGCCGCTGGCACGTACCGCATGCTCATCAAGAGACGGCCATATGTTGGCACGGATGAAAAACTGTCCGTTGGGCGGCGCGAGCATCATTACCTGCGGACCATAGGCATTGTCGTGCAGATCATCGCGGTGACGCTGCGCCAGCTCCCTGATCAGAAAATCACCCAGGAAGTCACGATTGTTACCAAGTCGGCGAAGCCATTTTGCCGCATGCAGCAGACTCTCTTCCTGCTCGGGATCGAACCCGTTGACCGCCAGCGCGTCAAC
>JAFLDC010000163.1 GCA_017302775.1 Sphingomonadales bacterium | reverse complement strand
GCCGACATACCGGTGCCGCAGCGGAAGTGTTCCGCACGGTTCCAGCTTCCCAGAGGTTAAACCGGAAGGAAAGTCCTATGGCGGCCCCTGTCGTCACCATGCAGCAATTGATCGAAGCCGGAGCGCACTTCGGCCACCAGACCCACCGTTGGAACCCGCGGATGAAGCCGTATATCTTCGGCGCTCGCAATGGGATCCACATCCTTGACCTGTCGCAGACGGTGCCGTTGATGGCGCGCGCGCTGGATTTCATTGACGCTACTGTCCGCGCTGGCGGCAAGGTGCTGTTCGTCGGTACCAAGCGTCAGGCCCAGGGCCCGATTGCCGAAGCCGCCCGTCAGTCGGGCCAGCACTTCGTCAATCATCGCTGGCTTGGCGGAATGCTGACCAACTGGAAGACCGTCAGCCAGCGGATCAAGCACATGAAGACGCTTGAGGAAAAGCTGGCGGGCGACACTGCCGGACTGACCAAGAAGGAAGTTCTTGAACTTACCCGCAAGCGCGACAAGCTTGAAATGTCGCTTGGTGGGATCCGCGACATGAGCGGTATTCCCGATGTGATGTTCGTGATTGACGCCAACAAGGAAGAGCTGGCGATCAAGGAAGCCAACGTTTTGGGTATCCCGGTCGTTGCGATCCTCGATTCAAACGTTTCACCGCAGGGCATCGCTTTCCCGATCCCGGCTAACGACGATGCCAGCCGCGCGATCGCGCTGTACTGTCAGGCTGTAGCGGCCGCCGCAACCAAGGGCCGCCAGGAAGCCGTGGTTGATTCGGGTGTCGATGTCGGCGCGCTGGAAGAGGCCCCGGTTGAACAGGCCGTGGTCGAAGTGCCGGCTGCTGAAGAAGCCGCGACCGAAGCCTGATCGCTCCGCGTCGCAAACCTGCAGCGTGCCGGGGCCGATGGTCCCGGCCGCCTGTCAATTTCAAAAAGGAACGGATCAATGGCCTATACCGCCACTGACGTGAAGAACCTGCGCGAGCGCACCGGCGCCGGCATGATGGATTGCAAAAAGGCAATGGACGAAACCGGCGGCGATATGGAAGCCGCGGTCGATCTCCTGCGCGCCAAGGGCCTCGCTGCCGTCGCGAAGAAGTCCAGCCGCACCGCAGCCGAAGGGCTGGTCGGTGTTGCCGTGTCGGGCACCAAGGGCGTGGCTGTCGAAGTAAACTCGGAAACGGATTTCGTTGCCAAGAACGACCAGTTCCAGGACTTTGTGCGAAAGACTACCGAGGTTGCGCTTAATGCCTCTGCTGACGACGTGGAAGCGCTCAAGGCCGCAGCCTATCCCGACGGCGGCACCGTGGCTGACACACTGACGGCGAACGTTGCCACCATCGGCGAAAACCAGCAGGTCCGCCGGATGAAGACCGTTTCGGTTAGCAACGGCGTGGTGGTGCCCTATATGCACAACGCCGCCGCGCCGATGCTCGGCAAGATCGGTGTTCTGGTCGCACTGGAAAGCGAAGGCGATAAGGCGGCGCTCGAAGCGCTTGGAAAACAGATCGCCATGCACATTGCTGCCGCTTTCCCGATGGCGCTTTCGGCGGACGATCTGGATCCTGAAGTGCTCGACCGTGAACGCAAGATTGCGCTTGAAAAGGCGACCGAAGAAGCGGCGAAGAGCGGCAAGGAAATCCCGGCCGATATCCTCGCCAAGCGCGCGGATGGGGCAGCTGCGAAGTTCGCCAAGGATAACGCGCTGCTCAGCCAGGTGTTCGTGATGGACAACAAGACCCCGATCGCACAGGTCGTGGCCAACGCGGCCAAAGACGTGGGCGCGTCGGTCGTGCTGAAGGATTACGTCCGCTTCCAGCTGGGCGAAGGAATCGACAAGGTCGAAAGCGACTTTGCTGCCGAAGTCGCCGCAGCGGCCGGGTTGGGCTGAGCTTCGCCAGTTTCCCCTCGCGGGGTCGCTGGCCATTGAAAAGGGCGCGGATCGCAGGGTCCGTGCCCTTTTTCTATGAAATTCCGGTGCAGTTCTTGGCATCGCCAGTCCAGCGGTATAAGGCCGCTCAAACCCCTCCAAGAGCGTCGCCACACAATGTCCAAGCCTGCCTACAAACGTATCCTGCTGAAACTTTCAGGCGAAGTGCTGATGGGCAACCAGCAGTTCGGAATCGATCCGGAATTCGTGGCCGAACTGGCCAAGGAAGTGAAGGCGGCCAAGGAGACCGGGCTGGAAATCTGCCTGGTGATTGGTGGTGGCAACATCTTTCGTGGGATGGCCGGGGCGGCCAAGGGGATGGACCGGGCTCAAGCTGACTACATGGGCATGCTCGCCACGGTCATGAACGCGCTCGCCATGCAAAATGCTCTGGAACAGCTGGGCGTCCATACCCGAGTGCAGAGCGCGGTCGAAATGGACAAGGTCTGCGAGCCGGTGATCCGCCGCCGCGCTGAACGTCATCTGGAAAAGGGCCGGGTGGTGATCTTTGCGGCTGGGGTCGGCGCACCTTATTTTACGACTGACAGTGGCGCAGCCCTGCGTGCGGCGGAAATGCAATGTGATGCCTTGCTGAAGGGAACCAGCGTCGACGGCATCTACGACTGCGACCCCAAGACAAATCCCGCTGCAAAGCGTTACGAATCAGTCGACTATGATACGGTTCTGGCGCATAACCTTAAGGTTATGGACGCGTCGGCAGTTGCGCTGTGCCGTGACAACAACATTCCCATCGTCGTCTTCTCAATCCGCGAAAAGGGCAACCTGGCCAGGGTGCTGCGTGGTGAGGGGACTCAAACCATAGTCAGGAAGGGCTAAAACCATGGCCAAGTACGACAAGGCGGACCTCGAACGTCGCATGAAGGGTGCGGTAGAATCTCTGCGCAGCGACCTTGGCGGTCTTCGCACCGGACGTGCCAACACCGCTTTGCTCGACCCGATCATGGTGGAGGCTTATGGCAACCTCACCCCGCTCAATCAGGTGGCGACCGTATCGGCACCTGAACCGCGCATGCTGTCGGTACAGGTTTGGGACAAGTCGAATATAACGCCCGTCGAAAAGGCGATCCGGTCTGCCGGTTTGGGGCTCAACCCGATCAGCGACGGGAACAATATCCGTCTGCCGATCCCTGATCTGACCGAAGAGCGCCGGAAAGAACTCGCCAAGCTGGCACATTCCTATGCCGAGAAGGCAAGGATCGCGATCCGCAATGTTCGTCGTGACGGGATGGACAATCTCAAGGCGGACGAGACCAAGAAGGAAATTTCCGAAGACGATCGCAAGCGTGGCGAGGCGGAGGTGCAGAAGCTGACGGATGAAATCATCAAGGAAGCCGATGCTGTCGCCGCGCAGAAGGAACAGGAGATCCTCGGTAAGTGAGGTCAGCTCCCGCCGGTAAAGGTGGGGCAACCCACGGCGCGCGCCATGTTGCCATCATTATGGATGGTAACGGGCGCTGGGCCAAGAAACGCCACCTGCCGCGCGCGATGGGGCACCAGCGCGGGGTTGAGGCGGTGCGGACGCTCGTGCGGGCTGCCCGGGAAATGGGGCTGGAGGCGTTGACGCTCTATGCCTTCAGTACCGAAAACTGGCGCCGCAGCGAGGAAGAAGTTTCGGTTCTGATGGGGCTGCTCAAGCGGTATATCCAGGCCGACCTCGAAGAGTTCGTCGCTAACAATGTGCGACTGCGCATCATCGGCGATTACCGTGTGCTGGCCGCTGACATTGTCGAATTGCTGGATGAGGCGTTGGCGCGGACCGCGAACAACGATGGGACCACGTTAGTGGTTGCGCTCAATTACGGTTCGCAGGACGAGATTGCGCGTGCCGCCGCCAAGGCTGCGGCCAAAGGCGCGATCACGCCGGAAAGTATCGAGGCGGAACTGGATACTGCCGGCCTGCCTCCGCTCGATCTGCTGATCCGTACCTCGGGCGAGATTCGCCTATCGAACTTCCTGCTCTGGCAGGCGGCCTATGCCGAAATGGAATTTACTGAGGTGCTTTGGCCCGACTACACGCCTGATCACTTGCGCGAGGCACTGGCGGAGTTCGGCCAGCGGGAGCGGCGCTATGGCGGGCGTTAGGATTGGACTGTCCCTCATCCGAAGCGGGAGGTGGCATTGCACAGCGATGACGGAGGGGTATCGCCCTCTCGATGGCGCGTCACCCGCACGTCAGCCCGGTCAGGCCGGCACCTCCCTTTGCAGGGGTGGGACTGCACGATGACCCAGCCCCAACCCAAGAAAAGCGACCTCCCCGTCCGCGCTGTATCGGCGGTTGTGATGGTCGCCGTAGCCGGCTGGGTGTGGACCGGGTTTGTCGCCGCCGTGGCGTTGGGGGTGTTGTGGGAGTGGGTTCGGCTTAGCCGCGCTTTTGCGCAATCCGCCCTGGCACGCGGAGCCTGGGTTGCTGGAGGGTTGGGCTATGTTGGCCTTGCGGCAAGCGTCCTCGTTCGCTTGCGCAATATTCATGAATTGCCAGTCCTTGGGGTCGTGCTGGTTGCTGGCGTTGTGATTGCGACAGATGTGGGGGCCTATTTTTCCGGGCGGACATTTGGTGGACCCAAGATTGCCCCCAGAATTAGTCCGAGCAAGACGTGGAGCGGACTGATTGGAGGCATTCTGGCGGCGGGGCTTGTGATTTATTTCCTGCTTGGCGGTTTCCGCCTCGGTGGAATCGGGCCCGTGCTCGAAGCTATTTGTTTTGGCGCGCTCGGCGCCATCACCGCCCAGACCGGCGACTTCTTTGAAAGCTGGATGAAGCGCCGCGCAGGGGTGAAGGATTCCGGCAATCTGATCCCCGGTCACGGCGGGCTGTTTGACCGGGTCGATGGACTGCTGGCGGTGTGCTTCGTGCTGGGGTTGCTCTCATTGCCAAGCCTGCTGTCCGGCCAATGACTCGCACCATCTCCATCCTCGGCGCGACCGGTTCGATCGGGGCTTCGACGCTCGATCTGGTCCGGCGGGAGCGGGACCAGTGGCGGATCGTGGCGCTCACCGCCAATGGCAATGCCGCCGACCTTGCCCGGCTGGCGCGCGAATTCGGGGCGGAGCTGGCGGTGGTGGCGGATGAGGCCGCTTTGCCGCAACTGCGCGAACTGTTGGCAGGCAGCGGCATCGAAGCGGCGGGCGGTGCGGCGGCGCTGGTCGAGGCGGCCTTGCGCGGGGCGGACATGACCGTGGCGGCGATCGTGGGCTGCGCGGGGCTGGCTCCGACCATGGCGGCGATCGAGTGCGGCAAGACCGTCGCGCTGGCCAACAAGGAAGCGCTGGTTTCGGCGGGCGATGTGATGACGGCGGCGGTGGCACGGTACGGCTCCACGCTGTTGCCGGTCGATAGCGAGCATAACGCGATCTTCCAGTGTCTGGCGGGCAACAGTTACGAACACGTCCGCTCGATCACGCTTACCGCCAGCGGCGGGCCATTTCGCGAATGGACGTTGGGCCAGCTTCACGCCGCCACCCCGGCGGAGGCGGTCAAGCATCCCAACTGGTCGATGGGCGCCAAGATCAGCGTCGATAGTGCGACGATGTTCAACAAAGGCCTCGAACTGATTGAGGCACACCATCTGTTCCCGGTCGGGCTCAACAAGCTGAAGATAGTGGTCCACCCGCAGTCGGTAGTCCATTCGATGGTCGAATACCGCGATGGATCGACCCTGGCGCAGCTCGGCCCGTCGGATATGCGCGTGCCGATCGCCTCTTGCCTGGCATGGCCTGAGCGAATGGATACGCCGTGCGAACCGCTTGATCTGGCGGCGCTGGGCGAACTGACTTTCCGGGTTCCGGACGAGGAACGTTTTCCCGCCACCCGTCTGTGTCGTCAGGCGGCGGAGCAGGGGGGGGCGGCCCCGGCGGTTTTGAACGCGGCCAATGAGGTTGCGGTGGCCGCCTTTCTTGCCGGTCAGATTGCGTTCACCGCAATTGCCGATAGTGTCGCGCGTGTACTTGATGCCACCAACGACGCGGCTGCGCCGGTTTCGCTCGACGACGTGTTATGGTTGGACCACAGCACCCGACAGCGCGCGGCGTCCCTGATGGAGCTTGTTTGAGTTGATCGAATCTCCCTCCTTTTTACTCACTGTTGGCGCTTTTCTGCTGTTGCTGGGACCACTCGTGGTGCTGCACGAACTGGGCCATTACTTGGCCGGGCGCTTGTTCGGGGTGCGGGCGCTGGCCTTCTCGGTCGGGTTCGGCAAAGAGCTGTGGCATCACATCGACAAGCGGGGCACGCGCTGGCGCATTGCTGCGATTCCGCTGGGCGGATACGTGCAATTCGACGGAGATGCTGATGGATCGAGCAAGCCCGACCCTGCGATGGAGCATGCCACGGCAGAAGAGCTGAAGGGCACGTTCCCAGGAGCTGCGCTGTGGCAACGTACGCTGATCGTGCTGGCCGGTCCGGCGGCGAACTTGCTCGTTGCCGTGTTGATCATCGCCGCCTTTGCTCTCGCTTTCGGC
>JAFLDC010000162.1 GCA_017302775.1 Sphingomonadales bacterium | reverse complement strand
AACCGACGAGAAAATGCTCTGCGCTGGTCTGGCTTACCTGCCGCTGATAGCAGTGGTGGACTACGAGTTGACCCTGACCAAGCCGGCCCGCCTGACTGCCGATACCGGCATTGACAGTCTCGTCCACGCGATAGAGGCCTATGTCTCCAAACGCGCCAACCCCTTTGCGGACTCAATGGCCTTATCGGCAATGCGGCTGATCTGGCCCAACCTTCCGTTGGCCTGCAAAGACCCCGGCCACCGCCCGGCGCGCGAAGCGCTGATGCTGGGCGCACTGCAGGGCGGGATCGCCTTCTCCAACAGCTCGGTCGCGCTGGTCCACGGGATGAGCCGCCCGATCGGGGCGCACTTCCATGTGGCCCACGGCCTCAGCAACGCAATGCTGATGCCGCTCGTCACGAAATGGAGCGCCCCCGCCGCATTGCGGCGCTACGCCGATTGCGCCAGGGCGATGGGCGTTGCCGAGGATGTTGAGGGCGATCAGACCGCCGTTGCCCGATTGGTCGAAGCCCTGGAGTGGATCAACGCTGAATTGAAGGTGCCGACGCCGGCGGCATACGGAATATCGAAGGATCGATGGGACGCGCTCGTCCCGCTGATGGCGGAGCAGGCGCTGGCAAGCGGCTCACCGGCGAACAATCCAAAGGTGCCCAATGCACATGAGATTGCCGGGTTGTACCAAGCTGCCTTCAGCTGACCTGTGACAAAAATCGTCAGCGGTGCCACCCCGCATCGGCGCGTCGCCGTTTTCCTACGATGCTAGGTTCTGGTAGGTATCGAAAAATGGAAAGCCCCCTACCTTTGCATTGTCTTTGCGCAGGATACGCCAATCCGCGCCTTGCTGTCATGTGTGGCAACGTGCGGCTTTTCTGCCGCCGTGAACCCTGTGAAGTGTGTCAAGTTTCGCCCCTCGACAGCGTCAGACAAGTCTCATAAGAAAACTGAAACAACCGCAACAGGGACCTCAGAGAGATGCCGCTTACCGCTCCGTTCGATCGCCTTCGCCTGCCTGTCATCGGCTCTCCGCTGTTCATCATCTCCGGGCCGGAGTTGGTCATCGCGCAGTGCAAAGCGGGGGTGATTGGCAGCTTTCCGGCACTAAACGCGCGGCCTTCGGGTGTGCTGGACGAATGGCTTCACCAGATCACCGAGGAACTGGCGGCGCACAATCGGGACAATCCCGATCGGCCGGCGGCGCCCTTTGCGGTCAACCAGATCGTCCACAAGTCCAACAACCGCCTGGAAGAGGACATGGAGGTTTGCGCCAAGTGGCAGGTACCGCTGGTGATCACGTCCCTGGGCGCGCGCGAGGACCTAAACTTGGCGGTTCGCGGCTGGGGCGGGATGGTGCTGCATGACGTGATTAATGACCGGTTCGCGCGCAAAGCAATCGAGAAAGGCGCATCAGGGCTGATCCCGGTTGCAGCAGGTGCCGGTGGCCACGCCGGGGTTCTCTCTCCTTTTGCTTTGATGCAGGAAATTCGTGAATGGTTCGATGGGCCGGTGGCCCTGTCCGGATCGATCGCCTGCGGTCGCTCTATCCTCGCCGCCCAGGCGATGGGCGCCGATTTCGCTTACATCGGCAGTGCCTGGATTGCGACTGAGGAAGCCAATGCCCAGCAAGGTTACAAAGATGCCATCGTCGCCGGGCAGGCCTCTGATATCGTCTATTCCAACCTGTTTACCGGCGTTCACGGGAATTACCTGCGTCCATCGATCGTGGCGGCGGGGCTTGATCCCGACAACCTCCCGGTCAGCGATCCCTCAGTAATGAACTTTGGTTCCGGCGGCAATACCGAAGCCAAAGCGTGGAAGGATATCTGGGGCTCTGGTCAGGGGATCGGTGCGGTCAAGGCAGTCGAAACGGTGGCACAGCGAGTCGACAAGCTGGAGGCTGAATATAATCAGGCCCGCGCCGAACTGGCAGCCAAGGCACGTATGACGCCAGGCTAGAGTTCAGGCAGTGCGGTGGCTGGCCATAACAGGTCGGCCATCGCATCAAGCTCGGCAAAGTCGACATTGCGGCGCAGCGGATCGCGGCGATTGAGTTGGATCGGTCGGCGCTGGTCAAGCAACCGTCTACGCAACGCGCGTTGCAGCAGGGTGAGCCGTTGTACCGCATCCTCTGTGGCGGTGTGTGGTCGGCGCACCCTTGCCGCAGCCCAGCCCGCCTCGATCTGGCCAACCCGTTCGATCACCATGGCATTGTATGCACGGTGCGGCCCACGATGCAGCGGCAAGCCGTATGCGACCACCGCATCGTCTCGCGCCGGAAGCAGCAGGCCGTTGTATCGGAAATCGTCAAAGTTCAGCCGATGCCGGCCCACTTCGCGCAGCAGGGGCCGCAAACTTGCCCGGCTTAACAACTGCAACGGAAGCAGATGGTGGCGTTGCAAACCGGGATTGTAGTCCAGAGCATTGGGCCGATTGACACCTCGAAAGGCAATTTGCCGACGGCTGCCGATACCCGCCGGACCCAGACTGCGTATAGCCATAACTAGCCCAGAAACACCGTTTGCTCCCAAAACTGAACCGTACCTATGTTCGCATCAAGGATACCTTGAGCCGCCTTCCGAGATGGATCGGCTCTACCAACAGCACCTCGCCCTCAGGTCCGACGAATTCTGATGCGGATTTCAGCGGCCCACTTGCGACCAGACTATGAATCAGTCGCACCGCAATGCGCGCCGCTGAAGCCGGCTCAAGCCGGCGGTTGGCCGCGAAGTAGATTTCCTGATCGATCAGGTAGTCAAGCCCGACGGAAATCATCGCACCATCCCGCTCGCGCTGCAACGAGACGAGCCCCAGTCCCGGGAAAGCCCCGCCGGCCAGCCATTCTGCCGCGATACCGCGGAAATATTTGGCCGCCATCCAGCATTGCGCCGGTTGCCAGAACGCAGCCTGAAAGCCCGGCAATTCGCCGATCTGACTACCAAGGCCGACAAGCGCGCGTACCACCGGCAGCAAGCCGCGTCCTTCGGCAAGGTGCGGCGAAGGTTCAAGCGCAATAGCCTCGCCCGGCGGAATCTCGTGCAGGCCGAGCAAGGCCCCTTTACCTGGCATGGCAGCCGGTGCGTCCGGGGCAAGGCCGCTGCAATCAAATGTCAGGCCTGATGCCAGCAGTTCAACCCAGTTTTCCTCCTCACCGGGGATATGGCTCAGCGCGAAGGGAACCGGTCCACGCGTTCGACCGGCCAAACTAACCAGGCTGTCCAGCCGGGGGCGCTGTCCATCGGAAAAAACAAGCGAAAGCACGGGACTTGCCTTAGTCGCAGCAGTTCCAGCAGACTGGGCGATGACGTTAACTCCCGATCATCAACTCTAGGCACTCGCGTGTGGCACTTTTTCAAGTGATTAGTCGAGTCCCCGCGAAGCAATTGCATCCAATACGGATTTAACGCGGTTTGTGGGTTTCAAAAAATCCCCTGTTCAAGCCCGGTGGCAAATGCGGCCGCAAGTTCGCCTGCGCGGTCAAGCGCGGCAGCAGGAACACATTTGGGGGCAAGGATCGCTTCAGGCGTCTGGGCCGAAAGGTTGACGATCATCGGCTCCGCGATCCGCCTAAGCCGCCAGCCAGTTACGATCCGGTCGATCTGGGCCTGAGCACCACGACCGTCGCTGCCTGCGGCAATGATGGTGGCATATGAACGACCCTCGATCTGCCCGAGTAGCGGGTAATAGTTGCGATCGAACATGTCCTTCATAACGCCGCTCATGCTGCCGAGGTTTTCCGGGCAGACAAACAAATAGCCGGCTGCCGCAAGGAAATCAGAAGGGGCAACCGCATCCGCCATAATGATGCGCGCAGTGGCCCCAGATGCGCTGGCGGCAGCCCGGGCCAAGGCCTCGCTGGCGCCGGTGCGGCTGTGCCAGACAATCAGCAGCATTGGGTTGCCTTTCGTCTTACATGGCGTCCCGGCACAATTGCCTGTGCACCAAGAGGCGATGTGCAAACTCTCTGCCGCCAAGCCCTTCCCCGGTCAATGCCGGTCGGCTAACCAGTCGGTATGTCTGTATCAGCACGCTCTGTCCTCGGTCTTGATCGCTCCCTTTCCGGGCGCTTGTGGCGTTGGCGCGGTGGAAACATGGATTTGGGCGGCGTAGGCGGACTCGAACACGATATTGTATCCCAACTGCTGCTGTCGCGAGGGGTTTCGCCGGATGATCTGGAGCGCCACCGTAACCCCGTGCTGCGCAATTTCCTGCCCGATCCCTCGCTGTTCCAGGACATGGACAGGGCCGCAGCGCGCATCGCCCAGGCGGTCATCGCGCAAGAGCACGTGACAATCTATGGGGACTATGATGTCGACGGAGCGACCAGCGCCGCCCTGCTCATCCGGTTGCTCCGCAAGCTTGGCTTGGATGCCCACTACTACATACCCGATCGCCTGCTGGAAGGTTACGGCCCTTCCGGGGCTGCCCTGGTCAAACTCGCCGAGGCCGGATCCACCCTGATCGTGACCGTCGACTGCGGGGCTATGGCCTTTGAAGCGCTGGACATGGCACGTGAAGCCGGCGTCGACGTTGTGGTGGTTGACCATCACAAGTGCTCCGCAGAGCTGCCAGCAGCGCTTGCGCTGGTAAACCCTAACCGCCTTGATGAAACCGACGAGGCGGCCGCTCACGGTCATCTGGCAGCCGTTGGTGTGGCATTTCTGCTCGCTATCGCAACGGTGCGAACCCTGCGGCAACAGGGCTACTTCAGCGATCGAGCGGAACCCGATCTGTTCGCCTTGCTCGATCTCGTCGCCCTGGGGACCGTCGCCGATGTGGCGGCTTTGCACGGGCTCAACCGGGCGTTCGTCGCGCAGGGGCTGAAGATCATGGCTCGGCGAGAGGGTGTGGGGATGGCAGCACTGATCGATGCCAGCAGGTTAAGCCGTGCCCCGACCTGCAGCGATCTTGGTTTTGCGCTTGGTCCCCGGATCAATGCGGGGGGCCGCGTAGGCGAATCAACCCTGGGGGTGCGTCTGCTTACCACACCCGATCCGGCCGAAGCCGCAGCCATCGCTGCTCAGCTCTCTGCCCTGAATGACGAACGCCGAGCAATCGAGGCGATGGTTCAAGAAGCGGCGGAGGCCCAGATCGATGCCCAGCATAACCGATCGGTTCTGATTTTGGCCGGGCGCGGCTGGCATCCCGGTGTGATCGGTATCGTTGCGGGGCGAATCAAGGAGAAGACCGGCAAGCCCACACTGGTGGTTGCCCTCGATGCGGACGATGCCGGAAATGGAAAAGGTTCGGGCCGATCGATTGCCGGGGTCGATCTTGGTGCCGCGATCATCGCCGCGCGGGATCAAGGCTTGCTGGTCGCCGGCGGCGGGCACGCCATGGCTGCAGGGTTGACCGTATCCGAAGACAAGCTCGCAGCCCTTGGCGAATGGCTTGATGTCCGGCTGGGGACCGCGGTAACCGCGGCAATGGCGAACCAGGCGATGCTGCTTGACCTTGCCGTTGCCCCGGGTGGATTGACACCGGAGCTGGTCGAAAAACTGGAGAATGCGGGGCCCTATGGGATGGGGTGGCCGGGACCGCGCGTCGCGGTTGGCCCGGTGCGGCTGGTAAAGTCGGATACCGTCGGGACGGATCACGTTCGCGTGATCGCGCGGGGTGAAGACGGCGCAAGCTTCAAGGGAATCGCTTTTCGCTCAGCCGGTTCGGATATGGGTCAGGCGCTGCTTCACGCTACATCACAACGCAAGATATGGCTGGCAGGGCGGGCACGCATCGATGACTGGGCAAGCCGCCCCCAGGCAGAGCTGCACATCGAAGACGCCGCCTTCGTCGATTGAAACATTCTTTCCTTTGCCCTCTTGACCCCCCTGCCCGCGTTGCCTAAAGGCGCGGGCCTGCCCACTGCGTAGCCGGTGCGGCCCCTTCGTCTAGCGGTCAGGACGCGGCCCTTTCACGGCTGAAACACGGGTTCGATTCCCGTAGGGGTCACCAACCGGTCAACGCGGCCTTGCAGCGTATTGGCGTCACTTGGCTTGCAGGCTTTCCTGTCACACCCTGGTAACATTTGGCAGGCAGCGCGCCGCACTCTATTGATTGGGTGTCGATGCCTATAAAATCCAACTTCCCGCTGCCTGGTCTGGCCCTAGCTGTCGCCACAGCGGCAGGGATGGTGTTTGCTGGAGCGGATTGGCTCCTCGCGATAGCCGTCCTGGTGCTGTGGCTGGGCTCGCTGTGGCTCAGTCAGCCGGAACCGGAACAAAAGGTTGAACGTCAGGATGCGACCGAGGTCTCGCGCGATGCCGTTCACGAGACAATCGAACCGCTTGGGCAACCTTTGATCCTGTTGGAATCGTCCCGTATTGTCGACGCCAATGCGGCGGCGCGCAGCGCGCTTGGCGCCCATATCCTTGGACAGGACGCGCGGATTGCCCTGCGCCATCCTGCGGCGATGCA
>JAFLDC010000161.1 GCA_017302775.1 Sphingomonadales bacterium | reverse complement strand
GACTGAAGCTGTCCGGCGGGGAGAAGCAGCGGGTCGCAATCGCGCGAACGCTGGTCAAGAACCCACCGATCCTGCTGCTGGACGAGGCGACCTCGGCGCTCGACACCCGGACCGAGCAGGATATCCTGACGACGCTTCATGCCGTGGCAGAGGGGCGTACGTCACTGACCATCGCGCATCGGCTGTCGACCATCGCAGATGCCGACACGATTCTGGTGCTCAGCGACGGCCAGTTGGCCGAAAGCGGCAACCACGCCGAGCTGTTGCGGCGCGGCGGGCTCTATGCCGAAATGTGGACGAGGCAGGCCGAAGCGATCGAGGACGCGGCGCAGGCGGCGGAATAGCACGTCAACTAGAGCGGTCGAACTGATTGGAACAGTTCGACCGCTCTAAGTTATTTGTTTTACGCATTTTCCGAGTCGTCAGGCGCAGCCACCTGACTGAAAAATGCTCTAAGCGTTTGACGCATTGCGATTGCCGGATAGATTGAACCGATGATCAGATTTGCATTTGCTATTTTCGTTCTGGCCGGATCGTCAGCAGCGCTTGCCGATCAATCGCCGCCGCCGGTCACCGTGGCTGCACCGACGGCAGATCTGCCAGCACCCCCCAAGACAATCGCCAAGGCGCTCAAATCCGGGGACGGACTTTCCCAAGCGACCGCCTACAAGGTTTCAAGCGTTGCCCAGGAATATGAAATCTTGCGCTATCTCGGGCTTCAACCGCGTGTGCAGTCGCTGATAATCGGCAAAAAGCCTTACGATGTGATCCGAGCGGTCGATCCTGTTACCGGCAAAGAACGGGAAGTCTGGTTCGACATCAGCAAGTTCTTTGGCAGATACTGATCATCCGGCTTACTTCACCACGTCTGCTCCGCCCCAGACAACGGCTTGGGCAACCTTCATTTCCCCGTTGACGCTATCGAACGCCATGCTGGGCGAACCATAAAGTCGCCAGCCCTGATCCAGCGCTTCAGACACCCGTTCGCAAAAAGCGCGATCATCCTTGCCGGTGAGCAGGCGATAGATCGGACGGTCGTCAGGAGTTTTGTGCATCACGCATTCCCGGTCACGGTGCGCGCAGGGTTGGGCTGGACAGGTCCAGCTCGCTCAGCTTGATCACCGTCACCTCGCCGCGCATGGCCCGCAGCGGCTCGATGAACTTGGCGGCATCGCCGACGACCAGCACCGTTGCCGCGCCAGGCGTGACATAGCGGGCAGCGGCGGCGTTGACCGCCGCAGGGGTGACCGCCATCAATCGGTCGGGATAGGCAAAAGCTTCGGTCGGCTGTAGCCCCTGCTGCAGCAGTGTAGCGATAATCCCGGCAAAGCCGCTGCTGGTTTCCATCGCCCGTTGGCTGCTGCCAATCAGATACAGCCGCCGTTTCTGCAGTGCATCTTCGGTAACCGGTTCGGTTCCAAGCCGGGCAAACTGATCGAGCATGACCTTGACCACATCCGCTGCCGTATCATTCTTGGTCTGCGCCGATGCAATCACCAGCCCGCCCTCTGACCGCGTCGTGAAACTGCTGTACGCGCCATAGCTCAATCCGCGCTTGGTCCGGACTTCTTCAAACAACCTCCCGTTTGAGCCCACCCCCAGCACCGAATTGGCCAGTTGCAACGGGTAGTAGTCCTGGTCACCCCGGCCAACACCGCGTGCAACAACATAGACCGCTGATTGCGCGGCCCCAGGGAAGTCGATCACCACAGTGCGGGCGGGCTGAGCCGGACCGGCCAGATCGGTCAACGGAGCGGGGGGCGGCGTGCTGGCCGTCCACTTACCAAACAGCTGTTCAGCCAAGGCCTGACCCTGCGCTGGATCGATCCCGCCACTGATCAGAATACGGGCCGACGCGGGATGCCACTGGCGCTGCCGGTAGGCCAACAGGTCTTCACGGGTGATCCGCCCCAGACTGGCGATCGTTCCCCCACCCTGCATCCCGAACGGCGCGCGGCCATAGAGTAGCGGACCAAGCGCCATCGCCCCCAGCGATCCAGGATCCTTCAAAGCCGTGTGCAGGCCATCCACCACCCGCTTGCGCTCAAGGTCAAACGAACTGGCGGGGTAAGCGGCATCGCGGGCGATATCGGCCAGCACCGCCGCCGCTGCCGGCAGATTGGCGGTCGGCGCTGATACCGACAACAAGGTTCCTTCCTGGGTTGCCTGGCTCGAAACGATAGCGCCGAGGCTTTCGAACTGTCCGGCGATCTCCTCGGCGCTGCGGGTCGTCGTCCCCTTGGTGGCCATTCCTGCTGCAAGCTGGGCCAGACCAGCCTTGTCTCGCGGGTCGGTGGCGGTACCGCCGGGGAACATTACCGTGAAAGTCGCCACCGGCACATTGCCGGTGCGCGCGGTAACGACGCCGATCCCATTGCTGAGCCGACTTTCCAGCAGCCGCGGCGCGGCGATCATCGGCCGCACGCCGGGCGCTGGCGGCTGTTGCCGCAGCTTCTCGTCCTTCAGCAGGCGCGGCTCACCCGTCGCTGGCGCGACCGTACCGAACACCGGCATCTTGGCCGGGTTGGCATAGGCCGACGCGTTCTCCGGTCCCGCCGAATAACGGATCTCAACCCAGCTTTGCGGATTGAGATAGGCCTTGGCGACCCGCTGCACGTCAGCAGCTGTCACCCGGCCAAGCGCGGCGAGGCGGCGGTCAGCGGCGCGAGGATCGCCCGTGACGGCAAGCGCCTCCCCCAGTTCGAAGGCGCGCCCCTGCGCCGTCTCGCGCCGCCGCAGCGACGCCGCGATCAGCTCATTGCGAGCCTCTGCCAATTCGGCCGGACTGACTTGACCGGCACGGACCCGTGTCACCTCGCCGGCAAGCAAGGCAGCCAGATCGTCCTGTTTCTGCCCCTGGCCGCTGACCGCCATCAGCATGGCGGTGCTGGCCTCACGCGAAAAACCGAGGTCCGCCGAAACACTTACCGCTTTCCCACTGCGGACCAGAGCACGATCCAGCCGGCTATTCTCACCGCGGCCAAGGATCGCGAAAAGCATTTCCAGCGCCGGAATGTCGGGAGACGTGGCCCCCGGGACCTTCCACTGATAGGCAACCAACGGCAGCGGCACATTGGGAGCGGTGGCATCAACCCGGCGCGGTGCGGTGCGAGCAGGCTCGGCAGTGGCGATGGTCAACGGCACTGCCGTTGCGCGGCGCGGAATACCCCCAAACATTCGATCGACATGCTTGCGCAGGGTAGCAGGATCGAAATTGCCGGAGACGATCATGGTCGCCGTATCCGGGCCGTAATAGGCCTGATGGAACGCCCGCGCATCTTCCAGCTTGGCGGCATCGAGCTGTTCGATCGATCCGCCGATCGGGCGACGTTGCGGCAGAAGATCATACGCATTTTCGGCAAAGATCAGCGGCAACCGGCCATAGGGCGAAGTCAGATATCGCTGCCGCAGTTCCTCTTTCACGATCGAGCGCTCCCGCTCGAAAACTTCTTTGTCCACCACCGGGCGGGCCATCCGTTCGGCATGAGTCCACAGCATGGTTTCGAGGTATTGCGCCGGTACCACCTCATAATAATTGGTGCGGTCCGAACTGGTCGAGGCATTGCGCACCCCGCCGACATCCTCGGTCAGGCGATTGATCAGGTTATAGGGCATGTTTTCGGTCTTGCGGCTGAGCACGTGCTCGAACAGGTGAGCAAAGCCCGAACGCCCTTCCGGATCGTGCTTGGACCCGACCCCGTACCAGACCGAAACCATGACGCTGGCGGTCGACTTGTCAGGAATTGCGATCACCCGCAGACCATTCGCCAGACGCCACTCGGTGAAGGCGATCGGCGGGGCTTTCAGCGCCGGGGCGGTAACCGCGTTGGCCGCATCGGCCCGCGACTGCAGCTGGGCGGGCGCGCCAAAACTGAAGGCCACCATGGCGGCTGTTGCTAGCAAACCGGCTCGGATCATCTGTCTTCTCCCTTTGGAAGAAGGTCTAACAGCCTGATCGCGGGGCGCAATCACTACCGCGCCACGCTCGACGAACGCATGATCTTTGCCGATTAGCGGGCAAACAACGGGTTGCCGCTGCTATCCGCCCTGCGGATAGCGCTCGAATCGCGGCAAATGGTCTTGCCCCTTCATCCAGCCGAGGCTTTCCGCTACCTGGATATGGACCTGCGGCGGCAGGGCATCGGGATCGTCCAGAGTAACTGACTGCACGTCGACAATTCCCGGCAGAAATTCGGCATTACGATAAAACAGACCGGTGCCGCAGCGCGAACAGAAACTGCGCATCGCCGATCCCGAGGAATTATGTGTGGCGACTTCGCCCTCGGTCACAGTGAGCGCGGCTTCTGCAAAAGCCGCCCAGCTTACCATCGGCGCCCCGGCGCTTCGGCGGCAGTCCTGGCAGTGGCACAGCGCAACGTGCTGGGCTGTACCTTCAATTGCGTAGCGAACCGCGCCGCAATGGCATCCGCCGGTCAAAGTCATGATCCTGTTCCTCTCCGATTCGGATTGGAACATTATAGGAACATTTGTTGTCCTACAAGATGTACTTCGAAAGGTCGCTGTCCTGTGCAAGGTCCGCCAGCCGATCGCGGACATAGTCTGCATCAACCGTCACCACTTCGCCGATGCGATCCTCCGCCTCAAAACTCAGCTCTTCCAGCAGCTTTTCCATAACCGTTTGCAGCCGCCGGGCGCCGATATTCTCGACGCTTTCATTGACCTGCGCGGCGATCCGCGCGACCTCGCGGATTGCGTCATCGCTGAATTCGACCGTAACCTGCTCAGTTGCCAGCAACGCCTTGTACTGGGTCACCAGATTGGCGCGGGTTTCGCTCAGGATGCGGACGAAATCCTCTTCACTCAGCGCAGACAGCTCGACGCGGATCGGCAGGCGGCCCTGCAATTCGGGCAGCATATCGCTGGGCTTGGCGACGTGGAATGCGCCAGAAGCGATGAACAGCACGTGGTCGGTCTTCATCGGACCGTACTTCGTGGCGACGGTGGTGCCTTCGATCAACGGCAACAGATCGCGCTGCACCCCTTCACGGCTGACCGAACCGCCGCGTACATCAGACACGGCGATCTTGTCGATCTCATCAAGGAAAACGATTCCGTTCGCCTCGGCGTTGGCCAGCGCAACGCGCGCGACATCGTCCTGGTCCATACGCCGTTCGGCTTCTTCATCGACGAGCTTGATCCAGGCATCGGGCACTTTGAGCTTGCGCCGTTTGAGGTTCTGCTTGCCCAGCGCCTTCCCCATCATCTCGGACAGGTTGATCATGCCGATACCCCCCGGCATCCCGGGAATGTCCATGCCCATGCCGGGCGAATCCTCGACTTCGATCTCGACCTCGATGTCGTCCATCGCCTTTTCAACAATCCGCTGGCGAAACGATTCGCGGGTTGCTTCGGACGCCCCATCGCCGACCAAAGCCTTGAGCAAGCGGTCCATAGCCGCCTTCTCGGCTGCCTCGCGCACCGCCTCGCGGCGGCGATCCTTTTCAAGTCGAATGGCCTCTTCGGCCAGATCGCGGGCGATCTGCTCCACATCTCGGCCGACATAGCCCACCTCGGTGAACTTGGTTGCTTCAACCTTGACGAAGGGCGCATCGGCCAGCTTGGCCAGTCGCCGGCTGATCTCCGTCTTGCCGCAGCCGGTTGGCCCGATCATCAGGATATTCTTCGGCGTAACCTCGTTCCGCAGCTCCGCACCCAGGCGTTGACGACGCCAGCGATTGCGCAGCGCCACAGCCACTGCTTTCTTGGCGTCAGCCTGGCCAATGATATGTTCGTCAAGTGCGCGGACGATCGCCTTGGGGGTCAGATTATCAAGCATGCTCTACTCGCATCATCGAAACGTATCGACCACCGTCGAGCCATATGGCACGCCATATCTCGACTGGGCTCGGCACGTACGGGTCTGGTTTGGGTCAAATAGCTTCCACCGTTACACGGTCATTCGTGAAAACGCAGACATCAGCCGCAACCGCCATGGCCCGGCGCGCGATCTTTTCCGGGTCATCCTCATAGTCGGTCAGTGCTTTTGCCGCGGACAGCGCATAGTTGCCGCCTGAACCGATCGCGGCGATACCTTCCTCCGGTTCCAGCACATCGCCGTTGCCGGTCAGGATCAGCAGCACGTCCTTGTCAGCGACAATCATCAGCGCTTCCAAATTTCGCAGGTACTTGTCCGTGCGCCAATCTTTGGCCAGTTCGACGGCGGCGCGCATCAATTGGCCGCGGTGCGCCTCAAGCTTTTTCTCCAGCCGTTCAAACAGGGTGAAAGCATCAGCAGTTGCCCCTGCGAAGCCAGCAATCACATTGCCATCACCCAGTCGGCGCACCTTGCGCGCATTGGGCTTCATCACCGTGTTGCCCATAGAGACCTGGCCGTCACCCGCGATGACGGTCCTGCCGCCCTTCTTGACACCGATGATGGTTGTGCCGTGCCACTGGATCAGACCGTGGCTTTCGTGAGAATGGTTCATGCCAGATCGGAA